>JAQXQN010000152.1 GCA_029101185.1 Eggerthellales bacterium
ATCTCGTGATTTCCTAAAAATAAAAGCTATCAAAAACAGACGCCATCAACGGCGGCGCCAAGATCATCACGTCCACCATCCAGAAGTTCCCCTACATCTGCACCGAGACCAAGGCCGCGGGCAAGAAGTTCGCCGTGATCATCGACGAGGCCCACTCCTCCCAGACGGGCAGGACCCACGCCAAGATGAAGATGGCCCTGGCGGACGTGGAGCCCGAAGAGGACGGTCAGGACCGCCTGGTGGCCGAGATGCAGGCCCAGGGCGCGCTGCCCAACCTGTCCATCTTCGCCTTCACCGCAACGCCCAAGACCATGACCCTGGAGGTATTCGGCACCCGCGACGAGCTGTGCGACCTCGACAGCGCCGGCAACGTGCTGCCCAGGCCCTTCCACCTGTACTCCATGAAGCAGGCCATCCAGGAGGGGTTCATCCTGGACGTGCTGGAGAACTACACCTGCTACGACACCTACTTCAAGCTGGCCAAGACCATCGAGGACGACCCGAAGGTCAAGGAGGCCAAGGCCAACAAGGCGCTCATGCGCATCGTGAAGACCGACGAGCGCGTGATGCAGAAGCGCGCCGCCATCATCGTGGAGCACTTCATCGAGAACGTGGCGGGCGTGCTGGGCTGCAAGGCCAAGGCCATGGTGGTGGCCTCTTCCCGCACCGCGGCGCTTGCCTACTACCGCGCCATTACCGCCTACGCCAAGGAACAGGGCTACAACGTGCCCGCCTTGGTGGCGTTTAGCGGCACACTGCCCGAGGACGGCAGTGACGTGACCGAGGCGGCCGTCAACGGCTTCCCCGAGAGTCAGACCGCCGAGCGCTTCGACACCGACGAGTACCGCATCATGGTGTGCGCCGACAAGTTCCAGACCGGCTTCGACCAGCCCAAGCTGTGCGCCATGTACGTTGACAAGGTGCTCACCGGCGTGGCCGCCGTGCAGACGCTCTCGCGCCTGAACCGCTGCCATCAGGGCAAACGCACCTTCGTGCTGGACTTCGTGAACGACTGGGAGACCATCCAGGCGTCCTTCGCGCCGTACTACGAGGCGGCGGAGATCGACCGCGCCACCGACCCCGACATCATCTACGACACCAAGCAGAAGCTGGAGACCTACGGCGTGTGGCTGCCCTCCGAGGTGGACGCCGTGTGCAAGCTGTGGTTCGAGGCGGAGGCCAAGGAGTCGGTGCTCATGCGCATCGAGGGCATGCTGGGGCCCGCCGTGGACCGCTGGAACGCCCTCGAGGACGAGGACATGAAGGTGTTCAAGGCGCTGCTGAAGAAGTTCCTGCGCAGCTACTCCTTCGTGACCCAGATGATCGCCCTGGGCGACGAGGGCCTGCACCGCCTGTTCACCTACGGCGGCATGCTGATCAAGAAGCTCTACGTTGAGGTGTCGCCCGACATCAGCCTGCGCGACAAGGTGGAGCTTGAGTACCTGCGCATCGAGGACAAGGGCACCAAGGCTATTGAGCTGGAGAGCGAGCAGCTGCACAACGCGGGCGCCATCCCCGGCGTGAAGCCGCCCGAGGACGAGGAGTACTTGTCTGTGCTGGTGCAGCAGATGAACGACCGCTTCGGCACCGACTGGCAGGACGCGGACAAGCTGCTGAAGGCCTGCGCCGACAAGATCATGGAGGACCAGGAGTTCGTGGCCAAGGCCCGCAGCAACTCTATGAGCGAGGTGGCCAGCATCTTCATGGGCGTCATGATGGATGCGCTGATCACCCTGATGGAGCAGGGCGGCGAGATGGCCGAGGCGTTCAGTAAGGATCCCGTTGGCTACCAGGATTTCCTGAACGAGAACCTGCTGCCGGTTGTTTATCGTAGAGCGAACCAAGGACAAGAATAAAGTCGCCGACCGGAATAGGTAATAGCACTCGCGATATAAACGTGTGCATAGGCGTTAGTGAATGGCGTTAGGACAAGAGCAGATGATTGAGCTTTATCCGCACAACCAAAGAGATTATGAAGCCATGGTTGAGATGTTGCGCGAAAAGGGCGCGGCGTGCCTTATAAAGCCTCCAAGTGACGGAAGAGCGATTTTAGGAATGCATCTCGCCGAGGAAGAGCCTGGGAAGAGATTCCTCTGGGTGAATCCACAAGTGCTGCATATGCGGCAGCAGCTAGCAAATGCAATTCGTCTGAGCGCGATGGGGCAAGGTCGAGCGCATGATTTCAGCAACATTACAACCATAACATATGCCGGACTTGTTGGTATCGCTGACACTGGAGAGGTGCCGGACGTTGCGCGAGACTAATATCATTGAGAAGATAG
>JAQXQN010000153.1 GCA_029101185.1 Eggerthellales bacterium
CCGATGGTGGTCACCATGGGCTTTTCGGGCACGGTGCTCAGGATATGCTTATTGTCCTCCCAGTACTTCATAAGCATCCGGTCGGACAGTCCGGAGTAAGCCAGAGCAAAGGGGAACCGCTCGTCAATGCCGCCGGATTCCTCCACGAACTTCACAATCATGTTGTGCCCGTTCTTGGAGCCTCGGGCCTTACCAATCACGTCCACCAGACCTTCCCGTACGGTGATGACAGGCTTGATGGACAGCAGGGTTCCCGCAACGGCGGCGGTTGCAGAAATCCTGCCCCCCTTCTTCAGATACTCCAGGGTGTCAAGGAGGGCAACCAGCTTGACCCGGGACTTGAGGCGCTCAACGGATTGTGCAATATCTGCAGCGCTGCACCCTTCGTCACGTAAGGTCACCGCCGTGCGCACCAGGAGCTGTTCGGCGATGCACACATGCAAAGAGTCCACCAGATGCAGCCTCTCCTGCTGCTCAGGGGTGAACATGGAACGAGCGATGCAGGCGCTTTGGAAAGTTCCGGAAAGTTTAGAACTTAAAGCGATGTAGACCACGTCGTCGCCAGCCTCAAGGGCATCGGCGAAGGAGGCCTGGAATGCGGCAGGGGAGACCTGGGAGGTGGTGGGAATCTCCTCTTCCTCGATGAGCCTTTCGAAGAACTGCTCAGGGGTCAAGTCCACGCCGTCGCGGTACTCCCCATCGGGAAACACGGTGGTCAAGGGCAGCACCTCAATGTGCAGCTCCTGCTTCTCGGCGGCGGTGAAGTCCGATGCAGAATCGGTCAGAATTCTAATGCTCACGTACGAAATCCCTTTCCATGCTCATGGTGGCCACGTCGATGGCCGTCTTCAGGTCCACGGCAAGCCTGCGGGTTTCATCGGTGCCGAGGGCTTCTTCAATCCGGTGAAGCAGGGTCATGACCCGATTGTGCTCGGCCTTGTACGCCCTGCGTCCAATCTGAGTGATGCGGTTGTACACGCTGCGGCCGTCCTCGGCGTTCTCCACGGACTCTACGATACCTTTGTCCTTGAGGCTTGCAAGTTCCTTGTTCATCTGCGATTTCAGCAAACCAGTTTGTCTAATCAACTCCGAGGCGGTCATTCCAGGCTCGTTCTCGTCCACTTGCTGAAGTAGGTTAAGGATGGCCATGGAATTCAACGAGAGGCTTTCAAGAAACCTGTTGCCTCGAATGGTATAGGTCATGTGCAGCCAGGAGCCCAGCAAAGCTTCAGCTGGGTCTTGTTCGGTTCGGGCGAATCCGATCTCTGTCGAAGTGTTCTGGGTCATGCTCCCAACCTTTCAAAAGGTTCACTTTATGAACGAAAGCACTATATCATTGGGCTTCCTGTTTGTGCGTGGGGATTTCATGGTTGGAGTGTCTCTGTAATATGACGATTCCCATGATAGGTACCTGTATAATGTGAAGTTCAAAAGGTAGAAGGAATGTTGCTAAGGCTTGAGGGCTGTGTGGTACGGGGGATTTGAATCGTGACCAATGGTAACCTGCGCAAAATTGCCGCCTTTGACTTTGATGGAACCATCATCAAGGGAAGCTCTCCTGTTCGTCTGGTTAATCACCTGCTGAGAAAAGGCATGATCAGCCCCGTTGTGTGCTTAAGGCTGCTCAAATGGGGGGCTGCCTATAAATTACACCTTCCCCAGACCGAGGCCCATGCTCGCAGCCTGGTCTTCACTGCCTTTGAGGGACGGGAGAAAGACTGGGTGGATCGGTTCCTTAAGGATTTCTACGTTGAGTGCATTGAGGGGGCCGGCTATATTCGACCTGCCGCTGTATCTTGTATGGAGCGGCTGGTTGCTGAGGGGTATGACGTTGTGGTGGTGTCTGCCACCTTTGGTCCTATAGTGGAAAAGGCCATGGAAACCCTGCCCTTTTCCCACTCCATTTGTACCGAGATGGCTGTTGACGAGCATGGCTGCTACACTACGGTCGTTGACGGGGATTGTATTGAGGGGGCGGCGAAGGTTGCTTCTCTTATCAACTATTTTGACCAGCTCTACGGCCCAGGTAATTGGGTCCTTGATCAGGCCTACGGAGACCATTATTCCGACCAGGATATCCTTTGCTTTGCCCAGCGGGGCTTTGCGGTGTCCCCCTCCTATTTCATGGGACGGTTGGCAAGATTAAAGCACTGGGAGATTCTTGATTGGGATTAGGGTTTCCCGAGTGCCGATAGACCTACCTACACAACAAATAGGTAATTCCCACCGAATTACCAGTGGCCATATGCCCCATAACAGGTAGTATTTGGGGAATCAACATTTCTAGAGCATATTGAGCAGAGGTAAGGAGGGCACATGGCTGAACGAGACAATTTCACTCCCGGCCAACCTGGGCCTGCCTTTGACGAGGATTCCATCACGTCGCATTCCAACGAAGGCCCCATATCCCGCATATTCGATCATCTATCTCGCATCGCTTCTCAGGATTATTCCGTTACGGAGGAGGATTCCTTTCGTGTGCTTGAGGACCTTTCGGCCCTATCCCAGTGCAAGCCTGACGTGGCGATGGGGCTGTATCTGTCTGCTGCTTCGCTGCTTGCAGACCGGGGTCCGGATTATGAGCCCCTTGAGTTCCAGCTCCTTAGTGATGCCTGGTCTCTTGCCCTTGACGGATCCCAGCGCGGCCTTGCTGAGTATATCTTCGAGGCCATTGAGCCCTTCCTGTCCACTCAGGAGATGGAGCGCATGTCCGAGAGCCTGCAGTCCCTGGCTCTGTCTCGTCTGAACGATATTGGCCTTGACGAAGCGTACCTTGATGAAGTGGCCTCCATGATCTCCCAGGAAATCCAGGCCGTTTCCGAGGCAGTTTCTAATAACGAGAGCCCCGAGTCTTTGCTCGAGCGGATCAACAGGGTGGCTGCCGCCAATGGCGGTCGGGTGGTAAACAGCGCCCTTGTGCAGGTTTCTCCTTCTCCAGAGGGTCCTGTAGTTGAGTCTCGGGTGCTGTCCTCTGCAGATTCCCATAGCCTTATTAATGTGGCCGAGCCTCCCCAAACCCAGGTAGTGGCAGGTCAGATTATTCCCGAAACTGACCAAGGGGAGGGTGAGGCTATCCAGGACTCTGTCGAAAAGCCCCAGGCTGGGAGTGTTCCTGTTATGCCCGATAGCGCCACGCCGGAAATTACCACGCAGGAAATCGCCACGCCTGAAAGCCCCAAGACGCAACAGGCCAAATCTGATCCTAAGCATCGGTCGGATTCTCGCAGCCAGAGATTCACCTTCTCCGATCTGGTGGGCTACGATTCAGTAATTGAGGAGATGCGCACTCTCGGTATCGGGTATTCTGACCCCAGTTATCGCCATCTCAGGCAAGTGCTGTGCCAGCGTCATGGCCTTGAGGGCCTCAGCTCACAAGGTAGTATCGTGTTGCGCACTTCATCTCGGGAGGATGCCAGCACCTTCATGAACGCTGTGGTAGGGGAGCTTGACCTACCGGCCATAAAGGTGAACATGCAAAATGGTCCTGTAGGGTCTCCCATTCTGTGTCTAAGCATGTCGGCCATGAAGGTGCCCCCTAAGCCTCAGGCAAAGGGCTTCTCCTTTGACTTCCCCTGCGTGCTGATACTTGAGGATTTTGACATGTGGGGCGGGTATCTGGTGGAGGCCGCTTCTGGCCATGTGGAAGCCTCTGGAGAGATGGGAGCCATGCAGACCAGGTCTTCTCGGGAGGCCATTGCCGCCATCAATGCTGCCGTGAACAACCCGGAATCCTACGTGCTGGTGTCCATGAGCGCCGCCACGCCTGATCAGGGCTTCCTGTTTGACTTGATAGAGCCCATGCATGTGATTGACCTCTTCCTTCCCACAGAGGAGGAGCGTTTGGATATTTGGAACGAGCTATGCAAGGTTCATCCTTCATTAATGGCCCTTGACCTAGATAAACTGGTCAATATGACTCGCAACCTGGCACGCTTCGACATTGTGACCGCTGCTCGGGAGTGCGTTGAGGATGCCTATCGGCAGGGGCTTCGTGAGGGCAGGTACGTACCTGTTTCTGAGGCCATGATGTTCGAACATATTGCCAATTTCCAGCCTCTTGAATCAGAGGAGTATCGCATGCTTGAGGATGTGGCCGTTTCCGCGTTGCGTCTGGAGCTTGACACCATTAACTTGGATGAACTCTACGGTCTTGGGGGGCCTCGGGAGGGGGGTAACTAAGTTGGAGCTGACGCGCAAATCCGATTACGCTCTGCGCATCATTCGCGCTGCGTACGAGAACGCCGGTGAGTACATTTCGGTGTCCGAGGTGTCGGAGAGGGAGAACATTCCCTATGCCTTTGCGCGTTCGATCCAGCATGACCTGGTGCATGCGGGCATCCTGAAGACCGTCCGCGGCGCTAAGGGCGGCCTGATGCTGGACTGCTGCCCCGATACCACCACCCTGCTTGAGGTGCTCACCGCGCTTCAGGGATCCGTGTCCGTGTCTCCTTGCTCTCAGGATTACTCATATTGCGATCGATGCGGCGCCTGCGAGTTTCACCAGGTGTGGCAGCGGGTAGACAGCGTGATAGAGAACCTCTTCAATTCCATTACCCTGACAAGCCTGTTTGAGGGCCGGGCCTTAGCAAACGTGAACGTGGTGCATGATTGGTCTGAAAAGCCTTCTGTCAGGCCGCAGGTGGACGAGTGTTTGGGTGATGATGACCTCTAAGACTAACGAGGATATGCTGCTTGAGGGATTTGTCGAGCAATTCCCCGTGATAGGACCTGATCCCTCCCCTGCAGACCTGGACCGATTCAGAGAATTTGTCTATACCTGGGGAAGCGTTCTGTACCGTGATCTTCCCTGGAGAAACACCCGAGACCCCTATGGCATCTGGATCTCTGAGGCCATGCTTCAGCAGACCCAGGTAAGCCGGGTACTTACTAGGTGGACGCGGTTTTTGGGCAAGTTTCCCACGGTAGACGCCCTGGCTATGGCATCGGTGTCCGATGTGGTGGAGGAATGGCAGGGGTTGGGGTATAACCGGCGGGCCTTAGCCCTCAAGTCTGCGGCGGACGAGTGCTCGGCACGCTTGGGCGGAAGGCTCCCCACCTCCTATGAGGGGCTGATTGGGTTGCCGGGAATCGGACCTGCCACCGCTGCTGGGATTCTGGCGTTTTCCCAGGATGAGCCTGGCGTCTATCTTGAGACCAACGTGCGGGCGGTGCATATCGCGTCATTCTTTCCCGATGCCCAGCGGGTGAGCGATGGACAATTGCGCGCCATTGTTGCTCGGACGTGCCCGGAGTTTGGGGTGCGGGATTGGTATTACGCCTTGCTTGATGTGGGGGTCGTGGCAAAGAAAGCTTTTGGCAATCCTTCCCGCAAGGCCGCCGCCTATACCCGACAGTCCAAGTTCGAAGGATCTCAACGCCAGAAACGGGCCGAGCTTTTGCGCATTGTCATGGCCAACCCGGGTATTACCACTGCAGGTGCTGCACAGATGCTCTGTGATTTTGAGGTTTCCCGAGGCAGGGGAGACGTGTCCATTGAGGCTGTTGAGGCCTTGCTT
>JAQXQN010000154.1 GCA_029101185.1 Eggerthellales bacterium
ACGGAGCGCCATGAGTCCCGCCGTATCGACAACCAGCTGCGTGGCCGCTCCGGACGTCAGGGAGACCCTGGCGAGACCCAGTTTTACCTGTCTTTGGAGGACGACCTGATGCGTCTGTTCGGTGGGGACCGGATGGATTCCATCTCCCGAATGATGGAGAAGACGGAGATTGATGACGATATGCCCCTGCAGGCCGGCATGGTGTCAAAGGCCATCGAGTCCGCTCAGCGCCAGGTGGAGGCCATGCATTTCTCCGCCCGTAAGAATGTCCTTGAGTACGATGACGTGATGAACCGTCAGCGCAGTGCCATCTACCAGGAACGCAACGCCATCCTTGACGGCAAGGACCTTTCTGACAGGATGGAGGAGATTGCCTCCGATTGCGCCGCCGAGGCCGTGGCCCTGTACTGCCCAAGCCGAAGCGCCCATGACGACTGGGATGTTGCCGGTCTTAACGGCTGGGTGACCAAGATGACCCGCAGGACTGATTTTGACGTGGCCGCCCTGCCCCATGATGACGATCCCACTTTGGTGGAGCGTTTCGTGGTGGAGTACTTGATGGAGATCTACCAGGCCAAGCGGGACAAACTCGGCGATGCAGTCATGACCGGCCTGCAGTCCCAGGTTATGCTTAATATCATTGACGTGCGCTGGATGAACCACCTGCAGTCTATGGACTACCTGAAAACCGGTATCGGACTGCGGGCCTTTGGCCAGCGTGATCCCCTGGTGGAGTATAAAGAGGAGGCCCACAGGGCGTTCTCCGGTCTGATCTCCGGTATGTACGAGACCTTCCTGCGCACCCTGCTGTGCCTGGAGATTAACGAGAAAAAGGCGGAGGAGCAGACCTCGCAGCAGCCTGAGACCATGCTGCCCGAGAAGGTGTCCTACTCAAGCCCGGAAGCTGCCCTTGAAGCGTCAGTGAAGGCGTCCGGGCCTAAGTCCGCCCCCCGGGGTGGCCGAGGCCCAGCCCAGGAGCCCGCTGGGCACACTAAGCCCACCACCTTCCGCAAGGATCCCAATGACCCTTACGCCAATTGTAAGGTCAACGACCCTTGCCCCTGTGGGTCTGGGCTTAAGTTCAAGAAGTGCCACGGCAAGAACTAAGGACACTCATCCTATGGCAGCAGTCTTTGAGAAGGAACTATCCGACATTCGGACCCGGCTTGAGGGAGCTCGGGCGTTTCTGCATATCGATGAGAAGCAGGAGATGCTTGCTGAACTTGAGCAGCTCTCCGCTCAGCCCGGATTCTGGGATGACGTGCAGCAGGCCCAGGAGGTCTCCCGCAAGGCAAGCGGGCTTCGGTCCGTGGTGGAGGAGTATCTCCAGGCCCAGGAGGCCTATGCCGATGCTTTAACCGCCGCGGAGCTTGCGGCGGAGGATGAGGACTTCCTCTCCGAGGCATCCGAGGCAATCAAGAGTCTTGATGGGGCGCTTGACGCCCTTGAGGTTGAGTCCTGGTTTTCCGGGGAGTATGACTCCGGGGACGCTATTGTCACCGTTAACCCTGGTCAGGGAGGTCTTGAGGCCCAGGACTGGACGGAGATGCTCTTTAAGATGCTCACCCGCTACTGCGATTCCAAGGGATGGAAGGTCAAGGTGCTCGACCTTGTTCCCGGCGAGGGGATAGGCATTGACCGGGCGGCGTTTCAGGTGGAGGGGCGCAACGCCTACGGCATGCTGCGCAGCGAAAACGGGGTGCATCGGCTGGTGCGTATTTCTCCTACGGACGCCAAGCACCGCAGGCAGACCACCTTTGCCAGTGTGGAGGTGCTGCCGGTGCTACCTGAGGACGTGGAGGTCAACCTTGACCCCAACGATGTCCGGGTAGACGTGTACCGCTCCTCCGGCCCTGGCGGACAGTGCGTTAACACCACCGATTCCGCGGTGCGCTTGACCCATATCCCCACGGGTATCGTGGTCACCTGCCAGAATGAAAAGTCCCAGATCCAAAACAGGGAATCCGCCTTTCGGGTGCTGCGCTCACGGCTCTATGAGCTTGAGCGGCAAAAACGGGAAGCCCAGGTTGACGCCTTGCGGGGAGACCGGATGGATAACGGCTTTGGCAGCCAGATCCGCAGCTACGTGCTCTACCCATACCAGATGGTCAAGGATCTGCGCAGCGGGGTGGAGACGGGCAACGTGGATGGCGTGCTTGACGGAGACCTTGAGGCCTTTGTGGTGGGATATCACCGCTGGAGGCTCTCTCAGTAATTGCGGTACGGACTTGCCGCGCTGCCCGCTGTTTTGCCGTACAATGCCCCTGATACAGTGCGGACCCGACAGGGAAGGAGATCGTCTCAGGTGGAACTGACCGAATTGAAGAAGAAGGCCAACGATATCCGCATCGATATCGTTGACATGATTGCCCAGGCTGGAAGCGGCCACCCGGGCGGATCCCTGTCCGCGGCGGAGATCGTCACCGCCTTGTATTTCGGGGGCGTTCTTGACCATGACCCTGCCAATCCTTCTAAAAAGGGACGGGACCGGTTCATCCTTTCTAAGGGTCATGCGGCACCTGCCCTCTACGCCGCCCTTGCCGAGGCTGGGTATTTCCCCAAAGAGGAGCTGGCCACCCTGCGTAAGCTGCACAGCCGCCTGCAGGGCCATCCTGACTGCCGCAAACTTCCTGGTGTGGAAGCGTCCACCGGCTCTTTGGGCCAGGGGCTTTCCATTGCTGCGGGCATTGCCTGCGGCCTGCGAATCAACCAGGAGCAGGGTACGGTATTTGCCCTGATGGGAGACGGTGAGACACAGGAAGGTCAGATTTGGGAGGCGGCCATGTTTGCCGCTCATATGAAGCTGGACAACCTGGTGGGCATCGTGGATCACAACCGTCTGCAGATCGACGGTAAGATTGCGGAAGTGTGCTCCCCTGAGGATTTGGGGGACAAGTTCCGCGCCTTCGGCTGGCAGGTGTTCGTCTGTGACGGCAACGATATGGAATCCGTGCTTGACACCCTTGCAAGTGCGAAGGCGTCTCGCAGCGGCGTCCCGGTGGCCGTCATCGCAGAGACCACCAAGGGCAAGGGTGTTTCGTTCATGGAGGATCAGGCGGGTTGGCACGGAAAGGCTCCCAACGCGTCCCAGCGCGAAGAGGCGCTGGCTGAGCTGTGCGGGAAGGAGGCCAACTAATGGCAGACAAGAAGGCTACCCGAGCGGCATTTGGCGAGACTCTGGTGGAGTTGGCGGATGCGGGTATTCCCGTATGCGCCGTTGAAGCGGACCTCTCTGGGTCCACCACCACCAATAAGCTGAAGGCCGCCCATCCTGAGCGCTTCTTCAACGTGGGAATTGCCGAGCAGAACATGGTGGCTGTGGCAGGCGGCCTGTCCCTGACGGGACAGATTCCCTTCACTGGCTCCTTTGCGGTGTTTGGCACGGGAAGGGTCTATGATCAGATTCGCAACACTGTCTGTTACGCGAACTTGAACGTGAAGATTGCCCCCACCCATGCCGGAGTTTCTGTGGGGCCCGACGGCGGTACCCACCAGATGGTGGAGGATATCGCCCTGATGCGGGTGCTTCCCAATATGAAGGTGCTGGTCCCGGCTGACTTCAACTCCGCGAAGGCCGCAATCCGCCTTGCCGCACAGACCCCTGGACCGGTGTACGTCCGTATGGGTCGGGCGTCGGTGCCTCAGGTCTATGGGGAGGATGCCGAAATGACCTTGGGCGGATCTCGCATCCTTAGGGAAGGGTCCGACGTGTCCATAATCGCCTGCGGCATCGAGATCGACCAGGCTCTCAAGGCGGCGGACATCCTTGCGCAGCAGGGTGTGAGCGCCCAGGTCATTGATGCGTACTGCGTCAAGCCCCTCGATGAGGAGACGGTGCTGTGCTCGGTGGCCAAGACCGGGTGCGTGGTCACCGCCGAAGAGCACTCTATCATTGGCGGCCTGGGTGGTGCGGTGGCAGAACTTCTAGCGGAAAAGGCCCCGGCGCCTCTTGAGCGCATTGGCATGAAGGACTGCTTTGGTACCTCCGGCGAATTTGACGATCTGATGGCGGAGTTTGGCCTGGACGCTTCGTCAATTGCCCAGGCGGCCTTGAGGGCTATCGCCCGCAAGTAGCCCGAACTGAGATTATCGTGTTTGTTCAGCGCTCGGCTGCCCTTAGGGCGGTTGGGCGCTTCTTTGTGCCACGGGAAGGGAAAGTGTGGAGCAACTAGTAGGAAACAGGTGAACATTTCGTGGCCGGGTCCAGTCTGGATACGGCTCTTGATAAAATACAAGGCCAGTTAGTCCAGTACACACTACGAACGGAGCATTCTGTGACGAGCAACAACGACGCTTCGCGCCGCGCCGGCGAGCTGACGGGCACCCTGCCTGCACGCCCAGCCGCAGGGCGCCACGCGGCGGCACCTCGCACCGCCTCTGGCGGACGGGATGGCGCTTTCCGCACCCAGCAGATTCCCGCCCAGGCTGCAGCCGAAACCCTGGAGGATTCCGCTCGGGACCCCTTTGAGCCCTCAACTCCGGACCCCGCCGCTACCCGTGCCTCTCGGCCCTCGCGGACCGGCGTTCAGACTGCGGCACCCCGAGGCGCCCATGGCCGAGCCCCTCGTCCTGAGGCGGCCTCTCAGACCGGCATGATTCCCAATCTGTCCACCACCCTACCTGAGGTCACCGCGGCGGATATGGAGCAGCAGCCCGTTGGCGCCCCGGTCATCACCTTTGACCACGTCACCAAGGTCTATCCCGCCCAGCCCAATCGTCCCTCCCTCCACGACATTTCTCTGCAGATTTACGCCGGCGAGTTCGTGTTCCTAGTGGGCCACTCCGGCTCCGGCAAGTCCACCTTCATCAAACTGATTACCCGCGAGCTCAAGCCCACCGACGGTAAGATTTACATCGGTAACGAGGATCTGACCGCCATGCGGGACTGGCGCGTGCCCTACCTGCGGCGCAACATTGGCTGCGTGTTCCAGGACTTTAAGCTGCTGCCCAACAAGACCGTGTATGAGAACGTGGCCTTCGCCCTTCAGGTCATTGGTAAGTCCAACCACGTGATCAAGACCCAAGTTCCCGAGGTCTTGA
>JAQXQN010000155.1 GCA_029101185.1 Eggerthellales bacterium
CTTTGGTAGTTCGCCAGTTTTTGGTCAAACCCAAATATGAGCAATGCACCAAGTAACACGGCATTGGCAATGCGCCGCATTGACCAATCACCAACACAACACTGTAGGAGGGAACATGAAGAATAGCGTTTCACGTCGTGACTTCTTCAAGGGAGCCGGTGTGGCCGCCGTCGCGGCGGGCTTCACGGCAACCGGAGCTATGGCCTGGGCCGATGAGGAGCAACTCACCACCCAAGCCAGCCTGGCAGACCAGTACCGCAATGCTGCAGATGCCCTGTCTGCCGTAAAGGGGGACCAGTTGCAGTTCAGGCAGCCCGAGGGACCCGTCGCATTCGAGGACCGGGAGATCTCCGCATCCGAAATCGCATCCACCGAGACCGTTGACCTGCTGGTCATCGGCGCAGGCATCTCTGGTCTGATGGCCTCTCTGCGCGGCGCTGACCTAGGGGCAAAGGTCCTCTGCGTGGAGAAGATGAGCAAGGGCCGCGCCTGCTTCGAGTGTTTTGGCGCCGTCAACTCCAAAGTCCGCCCCGACGTGGACGGCACCTCCCGCCTGAAGCTTATCGACGAGCTGCATCGTTCCGCTTACTGGCGTGTACGCCCCCAAGCCATCAACACCTACGTGGATCGCTCCGGCGAGGCAACTGACTTCTGGGCCGACATCCTGGCCAAGGGCAGCAACGGCTTCATCATAACCCCGGTTGAAGAGGCCCCCAACACCAACGGCATGCCCGATATCCCCACTGAGCTGGGCTTCTACGACACCCCCACCCTGCCCCCCGACGCTGGCGTGCGTTCCGGCTACTCTGGCATGTACGTGTGCCTGGAGATGCAGGACATCGCCGCCACCAACTACCCCAACCTGGAGATCCGCAACTCCACTCCCGCAGTGCAGCTGGTCCAGGACGGCTCTGGCAAAGTGACCGGCGCTATCGTCAAGAACCCGGACGGCTCTTACTCCCAGATTGAGGCCACCAAGGGCGTCATCCTGTGCACCGGCGGCTACGATGCCAACCCGGACATGATGAAAGCCTGGGTCCGCAAGGAGGACTACATCTCCTCGAGCACCTGGAACCCCGGCTGGGGCACCACCGGCGACGGCCACATGATGGGCCTGAAGGTGGGCGCAGACATGGATCCTATCCCCCATCCCGTCATGAACTTCCGCTGGGGCAACCCAGATTCCTTCTACGACGCCCGTGTGTGGAACCCTATCTGGTACGCCCTCAACGTCAACCCCGATGGCAAGCGCTACGTCAACGAGGACCTGCCCTTCCAAGCCGTGTCCAATGCCCAAAACGCCCAGGTCAACTACGGTGCAGGCTGCTGGCAGATATTCGACTCCACCATGCTGGGCTTTGATCCTGACGAAATTGCGTTAGCAGAAGAGGCTATGGCCGAGTTCGAGGCCAAAGGATGGGCACACAGCGCTTCAAGCATTCAAGCGCTTGCCGAAGCGTGCGGCGTGAATGCCGAGGGTTTGCAGCAGACAATCGACACGTGGAACGCTTCCGTTGCGGCAGGCGTGGACTCCGAGTTTAACCGCTTCATCATCCCTGACGTGACCCTGCCCTTCACCGGCCCCACCTATTACGCTCTTTGCACCAACAGTTGCATCCTGGCAACCGTCGGTGGCCTGATGATCAACGAGAATTGCCAGGTCACCAACGCTCAGGGCCAGGCCATCCCGGGTCTGTATGCCGCTGGCAACGCATCTGGCAACTTCTTCGCCGGTAATTATCCCCGCCACATCCCAGGCACCTCCATCGGCCGCGCCATCACCTTTGGCTATGTGGCAGCCGACCACGCTGTGAAGGGAGCATAAGCCATGTCCAAGAAACTCATCCTGTCCCTCATGAGCTGCGCCGTTGCCGCAGCCATGGCTCTGACCGTGTGCGCCTGCTCCGCCCAGAACGCCTCCGAGTCCAACCAGGATTCCCAGACCGGTCAGGACACCCAGGTCCAATACACCGCCACCGACGAGTACGTCTCCGATGAAGTCTGCCTCAGCTGCCATGGCGGCACTTACGAGTCCGTGGCCCAGCTGACCGCCAACTACGGCGTGCAGAACCCCCACGACTCCATCCACGGCGGCCCCAATTCCTGCAACAACTGCCATGACCGCGGTTCCGAGGTTACTGATAACATGTGCGATAACTGCCATGCATGGCCTCGTGACGAAGCGTCCATTGGCCTGCGCAGCGCCGCCTAAGTAGCATCGCAAACCTGGGTTTTTGCAAGTTTTCCACAACGGCCGGCATCCTCGAGTGCCGGCCGTGCCATTATTGACCCATCCTTCAGATACGCCAATTCGTCTAGAAACGAACCTCCCCCATGACGAACGCCGCCACTCATCAAAAGCCACGCAACCTCTCGCAAGACACCATTATCGACGCAGCATTTGGCCTGATAGAAAGGGAAGGTGCGGCTGGATTCAGCATGCGCGCCCTGGGCAAGGAACTTGGGGTCTCGGCCATGGCGCTGTATGGACACTTCGCCGCAAAGGACGAGATATTCACCGCTATGGGGGTCAAACTCATGGAGCAGGTGGACTCACGGCCCATCCCGGGAGAGCGCTGGGATGACACCCTCGTGCGAACCACCCGCAGCTACCTGGACGTCATGACGGCATCGCCCCAGGTGGCAAACTTGGTGCTGGGCAACATGGCCGAAGACGCGCCTTGTTTCGCGCAGCACAACGCACGTATTGTGGCCCTACATCGAGCGCAAGGCATTCCCGAGCACATCATGGAGCAGCTCTGGTCCACCATCAATTCGTTTATGGGCGGGTTCGTGTTTGCCCGGCTATGGGAAGAAATCAACCACCGGGAGCTGGCAGGCAAGGCTCTGGAGTCCCAAGAGTGGGGCAGCGTGGTGACGAGGGCATACTCTGACGAAGCGTACGCAAACGGCATCAACATCATCATCCAGGGCGTTCGGGGCATCGCCGCGCCGGATCCCTGCGAGTGGCGGACGCCCGAACAGCCGGTGTAGCAGGCCAAGCCGGCGAAGCGCCCGCGGCCGCAAACAGGCCGTAGCCGTACCCGCACCCGCAAGCGGGCAATATCCGACACACAAAGTGCCCGCGGCCAGCCCCGCAGCCACCTACTCTTCGGCAGCCTGGGTCTCTATAGCCTGAGGCTCTTCAGTCTGGCCTTCGGCAGCCTGACTCCGCTCTTTAACCGCGCGATACACCCGCAGCACCAGATACGCCCCAAAGACGCAGGTGTACACCGCCAGACGCGAGGCGGGCCCAGACGCTGCTGAGAAGATCCCCGCCGTATCGGTCAGGGCCGCAGGGGCCAGCATCAGCGCCAGGTGCACGTAGACCAGGCCGTAGAACACGTACGCCCACCGCTGGACCTTCTTCCAAAGCCCGGGGGACATGCGGTCCCGAACAAACCGGAAGGACGTGGCACCCAGCACCAGCAGCAGCACGAACAGCACCAGGGCCACAACAATAGAGGCCACCACCGTGCCGTGGGAGATGTTCAGGCCAAGCAGCCCGGGCAGGTAGGTCTCCAGAAACACCAACATGTGCCCCAGGGACAGAATCCACGCCGCGATGGACAGCTCCGCCCTGATTGGTCGCAGCCAGCGGCTCAGCTTGCTGCCTTTGGGCAGCACGCCGATGAACATGACCACCACGAACATGGCCAAAGGCAGGGTGCATCGGCGCACGAACACCAGCATCCAGTTGCTGAACACCAGCGACGAGAGGAAGGCAGGCGAAGCGACCAGCGCAGCGGAGAGCACCGCCGCCAAAACGTAGATGGGCACCGCGAACCTCTTGATGGGGTTGCGCAGAGCCATGACTGCGGCAAAGGTAACAACCAGGGTAATCAGAAACAGCATGAACTATCCAATCCAAGAGGGGTCGAACTGGGGCGCCCGATACTGGCCGCGCTTCTCGGTCTTGCCCTGGATATGCATGGCATTGGTCGGGCAGTGGTGGATGCAGGAGTAGCAGGAGACGCAGGAACCGGCGAAAATCACTTTGCCCGCATCATCCAGGGAGAGGTTATTCACGGGGCAGACCTTCACGCATGTGCCGCAGGAGGTGCACGCCTCGGTGGTGCCCCATCCCTTGGCGTTTTCCATCCGCTTGATCATCATGCCGTTGATGCTGGTCAGAAAGCCGGGGCCCTTGCATGCGCCCGAGACGGGCTCGCCCTTGGCGATCTTTCCGGCGGCCTCCACCAGCCCGGGGAGCGCCTCCCGTATCTTGGCCTGGGCTGTGGCGGCATCGGGCATGTCGAACATGGTGACGGTGTTATCCGGCATGACCACGTCGTAGAAGCCCAGGTACGTCATGCCCTTGCCCTCGATGAGCCTGCGGGCACTCCTGTGCGCGTTGGCGGAGCGGTCGCCGCAGGTGACGACCACGTACGCTTCGCCGGAGCCTGAAAGGGTGGCCTCGGAGACGGCCCTCATGACCACATGGGGAAGGTCGAAGGCGTAGATGGGGGTGACGATGACGTAGGGCTTGTCGGAGGTCACGGACAGCGGCTTGCCGGACTTGATGGCCTCGTTGAGGGAGAGCGTCTGGTCTCCGACAACGTGGGCGATCAGATCCGCAACGAACTTGGAGTTACCCGAGCCGGTGAAGTACAGGATCATGGGTGAAGCCTTTCGGGTGGGATTTATACGATGCTGACGGCGCGACGAAACGCAAGGGGCGCGCGCTTCCCTGCGCCCCATTACGATTACTTGATCGAAGCGCCCAGCGCGCGGGCCTCTTCAAGGGCGGGATGCCCCGCGATGGCACCCTTCTCGAAGCAGGGGTTGGCCTTGACCACGCCGAGCACGTTCCAGTGGCAGTACGCGGCACAGTCCTCAAAGGACTTGATCAGGCCGTCGGGCACCGTGGAATCCTTGTCCTCGAAGGTCAAAAGCAGGGCGGCGTTCTTGATGGCGAAGGGCTTGGCGGCCATGCAGAACAGTCGGTCCATGAAGGCCTTAATCTGGGAGGTGTAGTTGTAGAAGTACACCGGGCTGCAGAACACGATGGTGTCGGCGTCGCGGAGATCGGGGTAGAACTGGGACATGGCGTCGTTCTGGACGCAGGCGCCATCCCGCCCGGGGGCAAAGCAGCCCATGCACCCCATGCAGCCGTTGATCCCGGCGCGGCCCGCCTCCATGAGCACCACCTGGTTGCCGGCGCTCTCCGCACCCTGGATGAAGGCCTGGGCAAGCGTGTCGGAGTTTCCGCCCTTGCGGGGGCTTCCGGTCACTACACAAATCTTGGACATGGATGTTCCTCTCTATCGTTTTCAGTTAAAGAGGCCCGCGCGCGCGCGCAACGCGGGCCGTCATCGTTAGTTCTATACGTTTAGGTGACTACGGCATTGCCGGGTTTGCACGCTTCGCCGCTGGCTGTACCACACCGGCACCACCACTTTTGCAGCTATTCGGCCCGCTTGCGAGTGGGGTTGAGAACGGCACCCGCCAGGGCCGCCACGGCCATGGTGCCGCCACAGATGCGCAACCACAGAGCGGTGGTAACGCAGGCCATCTCCGCGGACTTACACACGCCAATGGACAGAGGGGTCTCAAAGGTCATAAGAACCATGGCCACCCCCAGGCACACCAGAATCACCGTAGCAGGCTTCTTGGTGACCACACTGGTCACAGCAGCAATAATGGCAATCAGGGAGATCAGCGCACACACCTTGCCGGTGAAGAAGCAGCGCATAGGAGCCATATTGCCATTGGCCAGCTCCAGATGCCCGGAGCACACCGGTGCGAAGACGTACAGCGCCAGCAGGGCCACCACCGCCGCCACGACCACCACAACATTGACGATCACGTTCGTATTGACGTTCTTCATATCTCTCTCTCCTTAAACGTCAGCTCTTTCGCGGGCCACCAGCCTTTGCGGGCAGCCGCGATACTCCCAGTTCAACCACGCCCTTGGTGTTACCTCAGTACCAGCAGGTCCTTCGGAGCCATCAAGGGATCGGAGACCCAAACTTGGTCGAGTGTCGAAGCATCCAAGGCGCAAACCCTGCCCGTCTGGTTGTTGCAGACGTACAGCAACGATCCGTCATCCGACAAACCGACGGCCTCGATGCCCTCCTCCAAAATCGTCGACCCAACAACTTCAAACGTGGAAAGGTCGACCAACGCAACAATGGCCTCATCGCGGGACGCGCAATAGGCAACAGTTTCGTCTTCAGACACGCAGACTCCCGCAATACCCGCACCGATGGACACGCGAGCAGCAAGCTTTCCGGTGGCCAGGTCCACAACGCGCAAGTCCGTTTCACGCTCGGTGCTCTCGCCTCCGACGCCGACAAGAAATGCCTTCGACCCGTCCCTACTCACGCACATGGCACGTGGGCCGACAACGCCGTCAAAGGCGCCTGTGTCTTCCATGGCCGAGGAGTCAATGACCGCGATGTCGTACGTTCCATAGTTCGCGCAATAGAGAACCGAGCCGTCAGGGCTCGGCTCGACAACCACTGGCATTCTGCCTCCGCCGGAGCTGCCCGCATCCCTTTTGCAGCAATCGGGAGGCTCCCTGCGGTTCTGGAAGCCCATCTCGTTCAGCCTGCAAGATCCCACGACGGAACCGACCGTCTCATCGAGCATGTTCACGCTGCTGCCAAAGTAGTCGGTCACGAAGTACCTTGAAGCAGCCTCGCTGTAGCAGATCCCCAGGGGCTGGGTCCCGCACGCGACCCCGCGATACGAGTACGCATCATCCCGGGGAAACAGGCACACCTCACCGTTTCCGGAAACCGTCATCGCGACGTGACTCTTGCTCTGGGCAAGACACATGGGGTTCAGGCCCACTTCGATCCTACAGAGCAGCTCCCCCGACAGGCCATCGAGCACGGCGATGCTGTTTCCCGCGTATTCGGAGACGCAAACCATCCCCGGCTCTAAGGCGAAGCAGGCGGCGGCGGTAGGAGGATCGGACTGCGCCGGAAGGTCGGATGGTTCCCCCCGATCCCCCGCAGGAGACTCCAGGGGCTCTGACTCTTTTGTGCCGCACCCTGCCAGGGCGCACGCCGCGGACAGGGAGACGGCTACGGCAGCAGCAGAAAACGAGCGCCTGGTCATCAATAGCGGAGCATGCTCCGATTGGCTGGCTTTTGCGGAGCTCCTCACTAGGGCCCCCTTTCCTAATCGCGAGGGTTGAGCTTCCCTGCGTCGAGCACGTATACCTTGTCCGCCTTTGCCGCATACCTTACATCGTGAGTCACCAGCACGACTGCGTGGGATTCGTCTGAGGCGAACTGGGCGAACCTCTCGAACACGTAATCCGCCCACTGCTCGTCTAGATCATTGGTGGGCTCGTCGGCCAAGAGCAGCGAATGTCCTTCGCCAAGGGCGCGGGCAATAACGAGCCTCCGCTTCTGCCCCGCGGACAACTCATAGGGCATATGGTCTGCGCGCTCAATCAGTCCGAAATCGGAGAGGGCCTGCTCGGCCTGACGCTTAGGATCCGGGCACTTCGACATCCTGAATGCGAACTCCAGGTTCTCACGGGCGGTAAACGCGCTGATGAGGTAGGGGGTCTGGAAGGCGAACCCTATTCCCCGCCTGTGAAGCGCATCAATGCGTTCGGAAGAAGCCTGGGCAAGGTCCTCGCCTTTGAACAGTACCTGCCCGCAGTCCGGGCTCATCAGACCGCCCATGATATTGAGCATGGTGGATTTGCCCTTCCCGGACACTCCCATGACGGCCACCACGCTTCCGCCCTCCACCTGAAGCTCTATGTCTTCAAGGGGTCGAACGGGGGGGTCGGTCGCATAGGTCTTGCTGACGCCGACAAGTTCTACGACTGGTTGCTCACTCATCACAAGTCACCCCTCACAAGATTCTCCTGAGGATCGCGGGTAATCATCTTGTAGATAGGAATGGAAAGGGACAAGACATCCAGCAACGTCGCAAAGACAAGCCCGATTGCCCCAGATGACAGATACACGACGAGGGAAACCGAACCCGGTAT
>JAQXQN010000156.1 GCA_029101185.1 Eggerthellales bacterium
CGCCATCGGCAGAGCGGCGGGAGCAGGTTCTCGCCTTCGCGCGCCAGGCCATCGAGGCGAGCCTCGAGCTTGCCGACAGGATGGAGGCGGCATAGAATAGGCACCGATCTCAGGTTCCGGGCAGGGCCGCACCGTTCGACCGAGACGCCCTTACACCAACTTTCTCGACACTACCCCACAGATGTGCCATAATCGAAGTCAAGCCTAATCAACGCGAAGCCCTGAAGCTTTCAGCGCGGGGCGAGCTCGCCAGCTTTGCGCCCTGAATCGTGATTGATGGGCCGGCACCTGCGGGGTGTCCTGTGACCGATGGATGAGCGGCACCCCTTCAGCTAATCGAGAAAGGGAGTGCAATGGCTGGCGAAAAGAAAAGCAAGAAGAAGTGGATAATCATCGCTGTGGTCGTCGTCCTGCTGCTGCTGCTGGTTGGCAGCTGCTCTGGCGGCAGCGACTCATCTTCTTCCGACTCATCGGACAGTAGCGCCGCTAGCAGCTCGTCGAGCAGCGCAGCTAGCGAGCAGGCTTCTGAGGACGCAACCGAGCCGGAACCTCAGGTTATTGAGCTCGTCGCCGGAGAGAAGGGCGAGTACGGCAAGAAGCTCGTCATGAGTGAGGGGACCGATATGGAAGAGGCCCTCATCGTGTATTACCTGCCAGCAGGCGATTACACGGTCAAGAACGTGGGTGAGTACCGCACCCAGGTCACCGTCTACAAGGGCGTCAAGAAGGGCGACAACGGCTACGATGAGTACACGAAGACGGGTGACATCGTGATGCTCGATCCTGATCAGACCGACGACATCAACATCCCTGACGGATGGTTCATCGAGATCCAAGAGCCTACTCACATCGAGCTGACCGCCAAGGCGTAAGGCTGATTCCAAGCAATGCTTTTATCGAAGGCTGAATCCTTCCGCAGCATGCAGGTGTGAACGGGAGGGGGTTCAGCCTTCCGCATCTCCCGATCGGGCGAGCGTGACGGGAAAGCCGATCCGACCATGTCGCCGGATCGGCTTTCTAGCTTATGGGGACGCTATCGGCTTGAGCGCCCGATGGCGCGCACCTTGGCGATTGTGTCCTCCTCCGCCTTTCGGGACATGCGCTTCGGCTTGACGCCGACGGCCTCGGCGTGCCTAAGGATCGCCGCCCGCTTGGCCTCCGGGTTCGCGCGGGCGTACACCTCAGTGGTGCGTACGCTGGCATGCCCCAGGAAGTCCCTGATGTAGATGAGCTCTACGCCGGCCTCGAGTATGTGCATGGCTTTGGAATGTCTGAACACGTGTGCCGTCACCGTCTTGTCGAAGAGTCTCCCGTCGGTGATCTTCCGGCCCCTGTCGACGTATTTCGCGATGATGTACTGGATTCCCGATGGCGTTATGCGCCCTCCGAGCCTTCCGCAGAAAAGGGGCGTCCTCGCGTCCTGAGACTCCAGTGACCCTGTATACGCCTTGAGGATCTTGACTGCCTGCCTGTCGAGGGGCACCGTCCTCGTCTTCTCCCCCTTGCCGAACAGCGTGATTGTCCTGGCGATGGTGTTGACGTCACCGATCTCGAGGTTGCATACCTCCTGGGCCCTGGCTGCGGCGTCGTAGAGGACGACGAGCATCGCGAGGTCTCTCAGCCCTGTGCTGGTCGAGGCATCCGGCAGCGAGAGGATCGTCTTGACCTCCTCGATCGTCAGCCACGCCATGCTCGGATCAGGCGCTTTCAGCGGCTTCACGTCACAGATCGCCTCCTTTGCGGCAAGGTAGGAGAGGTCGGTTCTCGCGAGCCATTTCATGAAGGACTTGACGACGGCCATGCGCTGGTTGACCGTCGATTTCGACAGGCCCTTGTCCAGAAGATGGCCCACGTAGTCGCAGAACAGCTCATACGTGAGGTCCCGGGGGCCGATCTGCCCCACGCCAATGCCCAGCCGGCCCTCCGCGAACTCCATGAACTGGGCCAGGCCCTCGCAGTATGAGCGGATGGTGTTGTTCGATGACCTCCTGGTGTTGGGCAGGTAGTTCCCCACGTAATCCGCCACCGCGTATGTGAACGATACGGTCATCTCAATCGGCCTCCAGTTTCGGGAAGATGTCTTCCGCGATAGAGTCCGTCTTCTCTGTGATGCGGGAGTAGCTGCGATTGGTGAGTCTTATGTAGTACTCGGTCTCACGCAGGCTCCTATGTCCCATGTACATGGAGAGCAGGGGCATGCAGGCATACAGGTCCATGCCACCGTCGAGCATCTTCTCCATGGCCCTTACGGCGAAGTTGTGCCGCAGGTCATGGATTCGGAGCGGTTGATGGCCGTTGCCGTCGAGCCCCGCTAGTGAGCGCGTCTTGACCATCATCCTGTCGGCTGCAAGCTTGCTGTACTGGCGCCCGGCCGCTCCCCGGAAGAGGTGGCCTTCGCCCTCATAGGCATGGAGCCTGGGGATGTAATCCCTGATGACGGACAGGAGCGAGGCGGATGCGAAGACCGTGCGGCTCTTGTCGTTCTTGCTGTGGAGGATCGTGATCTCGCCCGTTTCGAGGTTTATGTCCGAGGCCTTCAGGTTCGTCGCCTCGCTCAACCTGAGGCCGCATCCGTAGATGAACCTGATGAGCACGGGGAAGATGAGCCCGTTGTCGTACATGGTGCCCTTCCCTCAATGGTTTCTCAGATCGTCCGCGGCCGAGAAGAGGGAGGAGAGCTCCTCGTCGTCAAGTATCCTCGCCTTGAATTCCCTTCCGAAGTCGTACGTACGCCATTCGCCCCTGTAGGTGGGGTATCCCTTCATCTCGAGGAAGGCGCTGAACCCGTCCATGGTCTGGAACCGCATTCCCTTGCCTTTTCGCGTTTCCGTCCTGTTGACCCATGCGTCCAGGTCATCTTCCGTGATGCGGACTCCGTCCATGCCTCGTCTCAGGAGGAACCGGGTCATCTGATGCAGTACTTTCTCGGAGGTGTCGTACGAGTAGCCAGCTGCCCTCTTGGCGTCCACGTATTCGTCCACGAGCTCCCAGATCTGCTCTGCGATGCGATCACCGCTCGACATGGGGCACCTCCAATCCCAGCTTGCGCATGGTCTTCGCATCGAGGCTGAGGTAGACCTTCGTGGAATCCACCGAGCTGTGGCCGAGCACCTCGGACACCTCCTCTATCGTCGCCCCCTTCGCCAGGAGGCTGCTGGCGGTCGAGTGCCTGAGGGAGTGGCTTCCGTGGTGCCTGCCCGCGATGTCTACCCCGGCCTTGATCATGTGGTTGGTGATGGTTTTGGTGAAAGTGGAGTAAGAGGCGTATCCTGTGTACGGTGCGATGGCCCTTATCAGCACGTGGTCGTCATCGCATTCCGGCCTGCCCTTGTCCAGGTAGTCGAGGAGGGGTTCTCTCACCTGATCGATGAGCGGCAGGCTGAGCGCCTTCTTCGTCTTGCACTGCGCTTTCATGATCCGGTTCGCTTCCCAGTCTATGTCACCGAGCCTCAGGTCGATGACGTCCCCGATTCGCATGCCGAGGAGGCCGGTGAGGCACATCACCAGGTAATCGTGCTACCCGATCGGCGTGGACCTGTCCACGGCGGCCATCGTGCGCCGCACCTCGTCCGGCGTGTAGTGGGACGGGATGTTCTTTCCGCCGATCCTCCTGCCGAAACCGTAGGGGAACGCCTCGTCGGCTGAGCAGGGGATGTGCCCGTTCACGTTGAGCCAGTCTATGAAGAATCTCGCCTTGCTGGAGTCGTTCAGCTTGCTCCTGCCCTTGCCCGTGAACTCATCGCGGACGAAGCTGCGTACGATTTCGACGGTGACGCCGGTGATGTCCTCGACACCCTTCTTCTCGAAGTATCGGAGGGCCTTCATGGCGAGGTCCTTGTGGGAGCGCTTCGTGGCGGACGCGAATTGCCTCGAATCGACGTAGTCGCAGAATTCCATGAAGGGCTCCTTGAAGCGCTGCGGGATGTTCACGGGGTAGATCACGGTGGTGGCGAGGAGCTCCCCCGTGTTGCAGAACGTCCAGAACCTCGAGACCGTCGCCCTGATGGTGGCTTGCCCATAGGACAGGGATGGGTCCATGATGTCTACGTCCATGTAGTGGAGCGTGACGATGCGCAGCGTCTTCGGGTTCACTTCTCCGATTCCCACCTCCTCGCATTTGTTGAGCAGGTGGCCCAATATCCACTCCGTGTTCTTTATGCCTCGCTTCGGGCTTCCTCGCTCGATCAGGGTGTCGATGAACCTCGTCTTCATAGCCTTTGCCTGCGTGACATCCATTACTCCTCCTTTTCTCGATGGCTGGGACAACTTGAAGGTATTCCGTTATCGCGAGATGGAAAAGGAAAAAAAGAGGCTTTTACCTGGGTCTATTTCAAATACTGTGGATAATTTCTATCACTTGATATGCCCGCATGTGCCGATGTCGGTGGTCCGGTGCTGTACTCAGCTGCCCGCATGCTTTCCCTCGTTGTAGAATCTAGGGATGCAAAACCGCGCAAGCTAGAAGAGGTTTCCCCATGCTCGACAACCAGCAAGACTTGTTCGCCACCCGCGAGGGCCAGGGCTTCCAAGAGTCCTTCGATTTCGACAGCGATACCGGCCAGGTGACGCCGCCGAGCCCCCGGGAGCGCATCGAGGCCCTGCGCCGCGAGATCGAGCGTCACACCTACCTGTACTACGCCAAGGACGCTCCGGAGATCACCGACTACGCCTTCGACTCCCTTATGCGCGAGCTCCGCGAGCTCGAGGCCAAGCACCCAGAGCTCTACGACCCCAATTCCCCCACTCAGCGCGTGGGTGGCTACGTGGGCAACCAGTTCGCACCCGTGCGCCACGAGCAGCGCATGTATTCGCTGGACAACGCCATGGACCTCGATGAGCTCTCCGCCTGGATGTCCCGTGTCGAAGAGCACTTCGGTCGCTTCGTGCCCCTGTGCTGCGAGCTGAAGATAGACGGTTCTTCCATCGCGCTTACCTATGAGGACGGCCAGCTCATGCGGGCTGCCACCCGCGGCGACGGC
>JAQXQN010000157.1 GCA_029101185.1 Eggerthellales bacterium
TCTGGCCTGTTTGGCCTGTTCAACCGCAACCGTACCGAGGCCTCCGAAGAGGAGATCCGCTCCATGGTGGACGACAACCAGGAGCTAGAAGAGGACGAGAAGCGGATGATCCACGACGTGTTGGATCTTTCTGACGCCCGAGCAAGCGATGTCATGCGCCCGAGAGTGGATATGATTCTGACGGAGGATTGCGATTCCATCCGCGTCGCCTATGAGCGTATGCGGGGCACGGGTTATTCCCGCCTGCCCGTCTTTCACGAGTCTCACGACGATATCGTGGGGGTGGTGCGGTTCAAGGCCGTTGTCCCCGCCCTGCTTGACGGACGGGACGAGGACCCCGTCTCCAGCTACATGGATGACGCCATGTTTGTGCCCGAGTCAAAGGACCTGATGGCGCTGCTGCGGGAGATGCAATCGGCCCATCAGCAGATGGCTATCCTGGTGGATGAGTACGGTGGTACTGCTGGTCTGATCACCATTGAGGACATTGTCGAGGAAGTTGTAGGGGAGATTGTTGACGAAACGGACCGCCATGAGGCCGTCTATCTGCGCCAGCTGGCCCCGGATCAGTGGCTCATTCAGGGCTCCTGCCCTTGCGAGCTTGCCCAGGAAGCCGGTCTTCCCCTGACCCAGAGCGACGATTACGAGACCATCGCCGGCTGGCTTATGGACACCTTCGACTGCGTTCCCTCCCTTGGTGACGAGTTCACCTATCAGGGCTTCCGCTTCCGGGTGCTCCAGATGCGCCGCCGCCGCATTTCCCAGCTGCGGGTGAGCAGGATTGTGGAAGGCCTCGCGTCCGTCGAAGGGTCCAGCTCCCCCGTCGAAGCGTCCGCCCCTGCGGACTCTGCCGGAACCGCCGCGTATGTCGCAGCCTCCAAATCCGTAGAGACCAGCGTCCCATCAGCCGCTACTCCCGAAATCAGCCGAGAGGTGCGCAATGAATAGGGAGCGCAAACTTTACCGCGACACCGATCCCGTGGTGTCGGGAGTGTGTGGTGGCGTTGCTCGGCGGCTTGGGGTTGACCCTGTGCTGATCCGTATTCTCATGGTCATGTTGACCCTGGTCAGCTGTGGATTCTTCGCGTTCTTCTATCTGGCGTTCTGGGCGGTGCTGCCCACACGGGTGGTGTCTGCGCCTATCGAGACCGGCTCCGTTTGGCAGGGCGGCGCCCCTTGGCAGAATGGGAACGGTGCGGGCAATCCTCCAGCGGTGCTGTACGGTTTGGCGGTATGGCTGGTCTCAACCGCCTGCTGTATGCTGTTTTCTCAGTTGGTGCTCCATACGCTGTTTGAGATCAGCTGGTGGCAGGTCTGGCCGCTGTCCTTCGTGAACTTGGGCCTGGTGTGTATATTTCTTCCAGGGGCAAAGACCAAGCCGTTGGCCCATTTCGTTGCGGGGTTCGTTCTGGTGGTGGTGGGTGTTGGCCTCATGCCCTTCTCCGTGGGGCTGTTCTCCTGGTCGGATGCCCGTGCGGCTTTTGCGGACCTATGGCCCTTGTCTTGCATCGCTTTGGGCTTCTTCCTTCTGTCCTGGGGAAAGGACAGCGCAGGTTGGGCAATTTCTGGTGCGCTGGTGCTTACCATTATGGCCATGATTGTCGTGCTGCTCTGTGGCGCGGCGTCGGTCCCTCCCGTTGAGGATGAATATGGCCCTGCTATGTACCACGAGCCCGTGTACTCAAAGGCCCCGTTGGAGTCGGGGGCCCTAGGGGGTGATCAGGAATGAGGCAGCCTCAGGAATTCAGCCCTGAACAGGGTGTTAAGCGTCTCGTGTCTGCCCTCGGCGTGCTCTTCGTGGTGGTTGGCGCGATGTTTCTGGCGAAGAACGCCCTTGACCATGTTGGCTGGGGGATGTTTGTCCCGAGCGTTATGAGGGCGATAAACGCTTGGGGCGTGGTGTCAACCGTCACTGTGGTGTGCCTGATCATCTGGCTTATTTGGGTCGCGAGGTCCGGCTCCTTCAACCGTCTGTCCCGTCATGGGTCCGGTCTGTTCAGGCGAAGCGTTGCCGACAAACGCCTCTTTGGGGTGTGCGGCGGGGTCGCCCGGTACTTCGGAGCAAGCTCTGCTTTAGTGCGAGTGCTTGCGGTCTTGCTGCTTGTGGCCCTACCCCCCACTACGTGCTTGGCGTACTTCGTGATGGCTGTGGCCATTCCCGCAGATAATGCCTAGTCTATCGAAGCGCCCTTTCTGCTTCATGTCCCTCTGCGCGAGCGCGTCCAACCCCCTGGTTTTGACGAGAAAGTCGGGTAGCACGCTTCGGCACAAAAGCCCCACATACGGGTAAGTATCAAAAAGAAACCGCAGGTCAAAGCCATAATTTCTCCATGAAGACCAGGGTAATTAACACGTAGGAAACTGGCCAGCCGCGTCTGTTGCTGTATAATGGCGAAGCCTGTTTTTATGTTAGGGTCTGCATGCAGCAGAAGGAGGTGTTCAATGGCAAAGCCCGCAGCTCGGCGTACAAGCCGCGTTATTCCCGTCTTTTGCGCTTCTTGCGCGGTGGTCGTGGGTGCTTTGGCATTGATGTTTGGCCTTTCTGCGGCGGACGCATCTCGTGATGTGGATTCCACCACGCTTGGTATTGGAACCCAGGTCAGCACCGTAGAGGATGAGGAGGTTACCGCATCCTCTTCGTCTCGCGTGGACGTGCAATCCCCAGACGGATCCGCCCTGTCCCGGGGCGCCTCCCGCAGCATCACCGTATCGGATCCTGACCCCGTGATTGTTATTTCTGCGGTGGATTACACCAATTCCAATACTGTTGCCGCAGCTGAGCAGCTTGGTACTACCGACCCTCTGCCCACGGCTCCTCATATTCTTCCCGATGAGTCCGATGGATGGAGCACTGGCCAGGTTTCTGGATACAGCCCCGCTAGCTGCTATGACTCTGAGGGCAATCCTGGACATACCACTACCGCCTCTGGCGTCACCCTGACCTACAGCTCCCTGACCGTTGCTGTGCCTGAGTCCCAGTCTCACCTGCTTGGCAGTGCCGTTGCCATCCGCTACGGTGAAACCATCGTGGTGGCCACGGTTACGGATACCGGCGGGTTTGAGGGCTACGGCCGTGCGCTTGATCTTGCCCCTGGCGTGTGGCAGGCCTTCGGCGCCAGCTCCGAGCAGGAGTGGGGCGTACGCACTGTGTATTACAAGTTCCTGTAACCATACCTTTTGGTTTGGGTGGCAGCATCCAGGTTCCCAGCAGCTTGCTTCCAGTAACCCGAAAGATTTGAGTTTTCCGTATGCGCCTGTGGGCGCATGACCTTTTTCTGGACGGAAGGGGCTGGCACATTCGCAGGGGCGCCTCCTCCAAGTAATATGTTCACATACCGGTTCTCCCGCTCAATACTGGCGTGGAGCGCACACCCCGTGAGAAAGCGGAACACATGGCAAACATCATCATTGTCGGATGCGGTCGCGTGGGATCGCAACTGGCCACCCTGCTCTCCCAGAGCGAGGACAACGTGATGGTCATTGATAAGAACGCTTCGTCATTTGCAAACCTGGGCCGCAACTTTAACGGCAACACCGTCACTGGTGTGGGTTTCGATGAGGACGTCCTGACCCAGGCTGGGGTCCAGGAGGCGGACGTGGTATGCGCCGTGACCCAAAACGACAACGCCAACTTGATGGTGGCGGAGGTATGCCGCAGGATTTTCAGGGTGCCTCGGGTGGTGGCCCGAGTGTACAACCCCGCCCGCGAGCGGTCCTACATGCAGCTGGGTATTGACTATGTGTGTGGTACCTCGTTGGTGGCAGAGCGGGTGTATGGCAAGGTGCTCTCCGGTCACGAGGGCCACATTGACACCTTTGGCGAGTACGAAGTGCTGCGGTTTTCCATTGATCTGTCGGGTACCCTGAAGGGCCAGATCAAGGTGAGCCAGCTTGAGCAGAAACACGGCATCCGTATCGTGTGCTTCGAGCGGCGGGACGGCTCTTCAAGCTCCATCCCCACCAAGGGAAGCGTCCTGTACCACGGCGATATCGTCCTGGCCTGCGTCCATAAGGACCTGATTGGCCAGTTCAGCAAATACATGCAGCATTAGGGGGCGTTCATGTACATTGTCATCATGGGCGGCGGCAAGGTGGGGGAATACCTGGCCACCGCCATGCTCAAGCAGGGTCACGAAGTGGCCGTCATCGAGCAGCGGTTGTCCACCGCGGACCATTTGGCCCTGACCCTTGAAGGCCCCTACCTGGTCATTCACGGCGACGGCTGCGACTCGGAGTACCAGGAGGACGCCGGCATTCTCAAGGCGGACGTGTTTGTGGCGGTAACTGGACAGGACGACGCCAATATGGTTGCCTGCGAGATTGCCAAGCGGGTCTTTGAGGTGCCCCGCTGCATCGCCCGTGTGAACACCCCCAAGAACAACCGGGTCTTCCAATCCCTAGGAATCGAGAGCGTCTCCTCCACCATGCTGATTGCCTCCATGATTGAGGAGGAGGCCTTGCTTGGCGGCGTGACCGCGGTGTCCGCTCTTTCCCGCGGCGATATCGTGATCATGGAGGTGGGCATTCCGAGCAGGCTTAAGCGATTCAGCCCCGCACGTGGGGTGCCTGTGAGTATGATTAAGCTGCCGAAGGGCGCGGTGATCGCGGCCATTGACCGTCGGGAGTTTGCCGAGGCGGAGATTATCGCTTCGGATTCCGTACTGTACCCAGGGGATAAGGCGGTGGTGATTGCGGACCGCTACGTGATGGATAAGATTCGGGCGGTGTTTGCCGCGCTGTAGGTGTTGGGGTTGCCCACGGCACGCGCTGGCGGAGGCGCCCGCGCTGCCGGAGGCGGTTGCCACCGCAAGCCTGCGCCCGCCGCTTCGGGCGGCACGCTTCGCCTGCGGCAAGGCACACTTCGACAATCCGTAATGCCGAAATACCTGTTGATTTGCGCCCTTCGGGTTGCCCGTCCACCCTGGTACTGGCACAATGTGGCGCTGTGCACATACCCTTTTCATACTGAAAGGTACCGACATGATTAATCGCTACACTCGTCCCGCCATGGGAAAGATCTGGGAGCTTGAGAACAAGTTCTCCATCTGGAAGGAGATTGAGGTTCTGGCGTGCGAGGCCCAGGCGGAACTGGGGCAGGCCGGCATCACCAAGGAAGAAGCGGCGTGGATTCGCGCCCATGCGGATTTTACTGTGGCCGAGATTGACGAGGTGGAAAAGGTCACCAATCACGACGTGATTGCGTTTACCACCGTGATGGCCAGCTACATTGACGCAGACGTGCCCGAGGGCCAGGAGAAGCCTTCTCGATGGGTCCACTATGGCATGACCTCCTCCGACCTGGGCGACACCGCCCTGTCTTACCAGATCACCCAGGCAATTGATATTATCCTGGAAGACGTGAAGCAGCTTGGCGAGACCTGCAAGCGCCGCGCCTTTGAGTTCAAGGAATCTTTGTGCGTGGGTCGCACCCATGGCATCCACGCGGAGCCCATGACCTTCGGGATGAAGTTTGGGTCCTGGGCCTGGGCCCTCAAGCGCGCCCAGGTTCGCCTGGAGCAGGCTCGGGAGGTTGCCGCAACCGGCGCTATTTCCGGTGCGGTGGGCACCTATTCCAGCATCGACCCCTTTGTGGAGCAGTACGTGTGCGAGAAGCTGGGCTTGACCCCTGACCCCCTGTCCACTCAGGTGCTGGCTCGGGACCGTCACGCCCAGGTCATGACCGCCTTGGCCGTGACCGCTTCCACCCTTGAGAGCATTGCCATGCAGGTGAGGCTGTTGCAGCAGTCCGACGTGATTGAGGCCGAGGAACCTTTCACCAAGGGACAGAAGGGCTCGTCCGCAATGCCCCACAAGCGCAACCCCATCACCGCCGAGCGGGTCTGCGGCCTGGCTCGGGTGGTCAAGTCCAACGCTCAGGTGGCCTTGGACAATGTTGCCCTGTGGTACGAGCGGGACATCTCCCACTCCGGCGCCGAGCGCGTGGCGCTAGCGGATAGCTTCACCGCCCTGGATTATATGTTTGGCAAGATGCAGTGGATGCTTGACGGCCTGAACGTGTACACCAATAAATCCATCCACAACCTGTGGCGCACCAAGGGTCTGATCTTCTCCTCTAAGGTGATTCTTGCCCTGGTAGATACCGGCATGACCCGCGAGGATGCCTATGTGATTGTCCAGCGCAACGCCATGGCGGTGTGGGACGACATTCAGCAGGCGGTTGACGGCCCCACCTATCGCCAGCGTCTTGAGGCAGACCCCGAGTGCCCCCTGACCCAGGAGACTCTGGACAAGATTTTTGACCCCTGGGCCTTCCTCACCCACAAGGACGTGGTCTTCGAGAAGCTGGAGACCCTGGAGTTCTAGATTTGTTGGTGCCTGAGTATTTGTCAGTATTTTGCCTTGTTTCGCCCTGTTTTGGCCTTCAAGTGGTGCTGATAGAGTGCTGAATAAAGCCCCAGTGAAGAAACTAGATGTATGCCTAGTTTCTGACCTGGGGTTTCTTTTTCAGAAAAAAGTAATGACTTGAAGGATGGCCAAAAAGGCTGCCCGCGGTGACAACCTTAAATAACCCGATGACACTATTTTGACCATCCGCGGCTTTTGGTTGGCTTTGGGATGCATGGGGCAACTATTGGGCGGGTTGGGGCTTCGAAGCTTCTGGCCCTTGAGCGGCCTTGGACTATCCGACGCCTTTACTCGACTGTATTTCGAAAAAATACTTGTCATGAATAATACCTATGGCTATACTACGCCTTTATCAACGCTTTAGCACAGTGGAGTGATAAAGTATTGATGCACTATTGCAATACAGCAAGGTAATTGCACGGCAATACGGCTACATAGCTATACGGCTATTCAGAAGGGATGTGACCATATGAAGAAGAAACTGGCGGTGCTTGTGGCGGCGGTTGCCGCACTGAGCCTGAGCATGCTGGTGCTTGCCGGCTGCTCTTCTGACAAGGAGGACACTGCCTCTGCTGGGTTCGATGGGAACCTGGTGGTGGGCTTTGACGCAGAGTATCCGCCCTACGGGTACATGGATGAGCAGGGTAATTACACCGGCTTTGACCTGGAACTCGCTCAGATGGTGTGCGATAAGAATGGTTGGACCTTCAGCTGTGAGCCCATCGATTGGGACGCAAAGGACGCGCTGCTCAACCAGGGCAACATCACCTGCATCTGGAACGGCTTTACCTATGAGGGTCGCGAGACCGATTACGCCTGGACTGACCCCTACATGCTTAACGCCCAGGTCATCGTTGTAAAGACCGGCAGCAATATCGTCACCGAGGCCGATCTTGCTGGCAAGACTGTGGTTACCCAGGCTGATTCCTCTGCTCTTGCAGTTCTTGAGGATCCCGAGGCATGCGCGGACCTTGCTGCCACCTTCGCGGGCGGCGCCCCTCAGCAGCTGGCGGACTACAACAACGCTTTCATGCAGCTGGAGTCTGGCCTTGTTGACGCCGTGGCCTGCGATTACAGCATTGCCGCTTATCAGATGGCCGCCAATCCCGGCGCCTACGAGCAGGTTCTGACCCTGTCCTCTGAGCACTACGCCGTGGGCTTCAAACTGGGTAACGAGGACCTTGCCGCCCAGGTCAACCAGGCCCTGATTGAGCTTGACAACGAGGGCGCCATCGAGGCCCTGTGCGAGAAGTACGCTGACCAGGGCATCTCCTACGAGAATTGGTGCCTGGGTAAGTAACCCGCATCTAGGCCCGCGGCCTTGCGGCCAAACAGCCCGCACCTAGGCCCGCGGCCTTGCAAGTGTGCGGCACGGCCCTGTGGGCGCGCGGCCTCCCACACTTCTAACAATCGGGGCGGGGGATCATCTCCCGCCCTTTGGCACATCTAGGACGGAGCCTCTCATGACATTGGCAACCATCATGACCCTGCTTGCCCAAGGCATGGTGTTCACTGCGGAAATCTTCCTGATCACCATCGTGGGCGCCCTGCCTCTTGGGGTGGTGGTTGCCCTGCTCCGCATGAGCAAGTGCGCGCCCGTGGCCCTTGCAGCGCGCTTCTACATCTCAGTCATGCGCGGCACCCCCTTGATGCTGCAGCTCATGTTTTGGATGTTCGGCCCCTACTACATTTTCGGCATCGAAATGCCTCCCGAGTGGAAATTCACCGCCTGCGCAATCGGCTTCATCATGAACTACGCGGCTTACTTTGGCGAAATCTACCGTTCCGGCATCCAGTCCATCCCTCAGGGCCAGTACGAGGCCGCCCAGGTGCTCGGCTACAGTAAGCCTCAGACCTTCGTGCTTATCGTGTTGCCCCAGGTCATTAAAAGGATTATCCCCGCAATGTCCAACGAGATCATCACCTTGGTCAAAGACACCGCGCTTGCTTTCGTCCTAGGCATCTCGGAAATGTTCTCTGTGGCCAAGCAGATCGCAGCTCGCGAGGTGAGCATGCTGCCCTACATCATCGCCGCCGCCATTTACTGGGTAGTGTGCATGGCCATCGAGATGGTCCTCACTCGGGTGGAAAAGCGCTTGTCCTACTATCACGATTAACCCCCCCGCCCGTGCGCCCGCCCCTCTGCGTGCGCCTGCCCCACCCCGCCAATCGCCTTCAAGTATTGGAGTCCGCAATGTCCAATCAGCATGAAATCCCGTCACAGGCACTCGAAGCGTCCCGACCCATCACAGATACACCTTCGGTCGCCAATCCCTCCACGGATACCCTGGTGTCAATCGCCCACGCAAAGAAGAGTTTCGGGGACACTCAGGTGCTCAAGGATATTTCGCTCAGCATTCAAAAAGGAGAGGTGGTTGCTGTCATCGGACCGTCAGGTGGGGGAAAATCCACCCTCCTGCGGTGTATGACCTTGCTCGAGACCCTCGATGACGGGGCCCTCTCTTATGGGGACCTGGCTGTGACTCGCTCGGAGGAGGGAAAGGCAGTCTACGGGGACAAAAAGACCCTTCAACAGGCAAAGAGCCGCTTTGGCCTGGTGTTTCAGAATTTCAATCTCTTTCCCAATATGACGGTGCTGGAAAACGTGGAGTCGGCTCCCATCAGGGTGCAGAAGCGTCCAAAGCAGGAGGTCAGACAGCAGGCGTTAGGGCTTATTGCCCAGATGGGCCTAGAGGGCAAGGAGTCGTCCGTTCCCTGCCAGCTTTCTGGCGGGCAGCAGCAGCGGGTTGCCATCGCCCGCGCCCTGTGCATGAATCCCGACGTGCTGTTTTTCGACGAGCCCACATCGGCGCTGGACCCCGAGTTGACCCAAGGGGTGCTCAAGGTCATCAGGCAGCTGGCGGCAGAGGATATGACCATGCTGATTGTGACCCACGAAATGTCCTTTGCCCGTGACGTGGCGGACAGGGTCGTGTTCATGGCTGACGGCGTTATCGTGGAGCAGGGGCCTGCGGCCCAGATTATCGATGACCCTCAGCAAGAGCGGACCCGGGCGTTTTTGCGTCAGTACGCGTAGCCGCCGCGGCCGTGTGCGGCAGCGCGCAGCCCTGCGCGACCCGACGCAGCCAGGCGTAGCCTCGCGCGGGCTGCGCCTGGCCATCCCGGCACGGTTCGGCCAGCACCCTTCGCCGCTGTAAAAACGCCGCTTACCACTTGTAACCTTACGAAGTACGAAAAAAAGAATTCATGACCCCGATTACTGTTTCTAAACGGTAAAATTTCCCGCTACTAGTAAAAGGGGGACGTTGACGCGTTTTTCGTTGTCGTATCCTCCTCTGATGCCGTGTCAGCGCGTGAGAAAGAAGGGCGTCGTGAAGGTCATAAAGGACACCGTCATCGTCTTTTCTAAGGACAACAAGCCGGTGGACACCATCATCCCTGGGGAGGTTGTGCTCTTCAAGACCAAGGACTGTTTCGCCAACAGGATTAATGACGAGCAGACCACCATGAAGGACCTGGATTTCTCCTATGGATTCACCAACCCCGCATCCGGCCCCGTCTATGTTGAGGGTGCCGAGCCCGGTGACGTGCTGGTGGTGGACATCCTTGACGTTGCCGTGGCGGACCATGGCGTGATTGCCACCGATGACCACTGCGGCCCCTTGTTTGAGGGCACGGACTATCGCTCCAAGATCATCCCCATCGTTGACGGCGTGGCCGACTTCAACGGCATCAAGTGGGTGGTCGAGCCCATGATCGGCGTCATCGGCACCGCCCCAAGTGGTGAGGACGTGATTGACGGCTACGTGGGAGATCACGGCGGAAACATGGACAACAAGCTCATCACCAAGGGCACTCGGGTGTACCTGCCCGTGCGGGTTCCCGGTGCACTGCTGCAGATGGGAGACGTCCACGCCTCCATGGGTGACGCGGAACTGTGCGGCACCGGCATTGAGATCCCCGCGGAGATTCTGGTCAAGACCTCGCTGATTAAGGATTTCGAACTGAACTGGCCCGTTCTCGAGACCAAGGACAAGTGGTACGTGAACGCCTGTGCCCAGGAGTACAACGAGGCCCTGGTCAACGGCTGCAAGGAGATGCAGCGCCTCCTGATGAACATCACCGGCTGGGATGCCGTTGAGACCTATATGTATATGAGCGTCCGCGCCGACGTGGAAATCTCCCAGGGTTGCAAGCCCTGCGAGGTCCAGCTGTCCCTGCGCGTGGGTACGCCCAAGATCCCCGAGCTCAAGCCTCTCGTAGGCTAGGCTATAGCCGCCTGCCTTCGGGCGCGCGGCACGCCAGCTTCGGTTGGCAAGGGCGTCGGCATCCGTGCCGACGTAGGACATAGTTGGCGTTCCCTTGTCTCGCCACCCAAGGGAACGCCGATTCAGCATGGCGAAGCGTGCCGTGCTGTAACTATCCGAGAAGGAGAAGAAATGGCCGAGACCAAGGCAGCCGCTTCTGAGGATATCTCGAAGTTTGGCTACAAGCAGGAGCTGAAGCGTCAGCTGCAACTCCGCGACGTCGTTCTCTACGGCGTTCTGTTCATGGTGATCATCGCCCCTCAGTCCATTTATGGCGAGGTGCAGATCGCTTCCGGCGGTATGACCCCCCTGGTCTACATCGTCGGCTTTGTCGCGATTAGCTTTACCGCATTCGCGTACTATCACATGTCCAAGGAATTCCCCATTGCAGGTTCCGTGTACTCCTACGTGCAGCGTGGCATCAACCCCCATGTGGGCTTCGTTGCTGGCTGGCTGATCCTGCTGGACTACCTGTTCGTGCCCGCCTTGCTGCTGTGCATGGTTGCTAACTGGGGCGTTGCTCTTATCCCCGGTTCTCCCTGGTACGTGTGGGTTATCGTCTTCGTTGCCTTCAACGCTTTTGCCAACATCCGCGGCATGAGCCTGCAGAAGGGCGTTGACTGGATTCTGTTCGTCCTGGAGATCTTGACCGTTATCATCTTCATTGCTCTGGGCACCAAGTTCATCCTGGGCGGCGGCGGCGCTGGCGCCTTCACCATGGACCCCATCTACCAGCCCGGCAAGGTTGACGCCCACTTCATCGCGTCCGCCGTATCCCTGGCTTGCCTGTCCTTCCTGGGCTTCGACGGTATGTCCACCCTTGCTGAGGAGACCTACCAGCCCGAGAAGACCATCGGTAAGGGCATCCTGATTGCCCTGTGCATCATGGTCGTTGTCTTCGTGGCTCAGACTTACATCGCTGCTCTGATTATCCCCGACATTGCCGACGTTGACCCCGAGATGGGCTTCTTCAACGCTGCAATGGCTGCTGGTGGCCCCATCATGTATAAGGCCCTGCTGGTCATCAACATCGTGGCCATCGGTATCGCCAACATCATGAACGCTCAGACCGCTTCTGCTCGTCTGCTGTACTCCATGGGTCGCGACGGTGTTCTGCCTCGCTTCCTGGGCAAGGTTCATCCCAAGTACGCCACTCCCTATATGGCCTCCATCGTGCTTGCCATTTTCGGCCTGGCCCTGCCCTTCCTGGGTATGTCCATGTTGGCCCGCTTCGTCAACTTTGGCGCCCTGTCTTCCTTCGTGCTCCTGAACGTGGCCGTCTTCTGGTACTTCTGGGTCAAGAAGGGCGAGCGTGGCCCCGCTGCCGTGCTGAAGTTTATCGTCTGCCCCGCTATTGGCATCTTCATCCTGGCCTACGTCTTCACCGGCTTTGACGTTCCCACCTACCTGGTGGGCGGTATCTGGCTGGTTGTCGGCCTGGTGATTGGCTTCGTGAAGTCCAAGGGCTACAAGGAGGTCCCCGAGGCCTTCAAGAACCTGGAGGTCTAGCCTTCGGTCCCCGCCCAGTCTTTGGCTCGCAAAAAGCGGTCTAACAAAGGTCCGCAAAAGTGGCCCGAGGCTCGGCAAGGAATTGGGTGTGCGGCTGGATGCATTGTGGCGAAGCGTCCAGCCCGCCTTCCGTACCCCCTCATAACCATGTGAAAAGGCTGCGTCCATAGGGCGCAGCCTTTTTTTGTGCGTTGAGATGTGCGGGAGGGGTGTTTTGGCCGCGGCGCAGGTCGTACAGGCGGCGCGCCTTGACGGTCGCGGCGCGGGTAGCACACCGACGGGACACCTTGGCGGCCGCGGCGCAGGTCACTTCGCCAGCTAGGCCTCCACGTTCTTCCAGACCCGAACCGCCGTCCAGGAGTCGTCGGCGGTGGTCATGCCGTAGAAGGTGACGATGGTGTCCGTGGTGCCGGTGCTTGCCAGGTACTCGCCAAAGCTGTCGCAATCGTCCGGGCAGGGCAGAACGAACATGGTGCGGTCCGCCAGGTTGACCCCGGATACGGACCGGGTGGATTTGACAATCAGGCTGCTTCCCGACCATGCCGGCGGCGCAGTTGGGTTGCGCCCGAACCTGAACCAGGTATCGCCGCTTTGCCCTCCCTCGGAGGCGGGGCAGTAGGTCCCCAGGTTGGCGATGCCTCCTCCGTAATTGTAGATGGCGGAGAATGAGAAGACGAAGCGTCCGTTGACGTAGCCCGCCTCAAGGGGCTTCATGCTTGCGGGCAAGGTCATGGTATCAAGCACCTTGCCGTCGGAGGCTCTCAGGTAGGTGAGGCAGTGGTAGACCCCGCTAGTGTCCACGCGGGGCGTGATGACAATGCCGTCTTGGGTGCTGTAGGGCGGGGTGGACATGCGTCCATGGCTGGTCCAGTCCTCCCGGACCTCAGAGGATCCAAAGGCGGCGGATCTCAGATGGGAGTCCTGGGTGTTATAGGGGCCGGTGGCGGTGGGCAGCACCTGCCAGAAGGCCCGTTTTTCTGCCACGGCAATAAAGGGTACGTCCCAGCCCTCTTCGCCTTCTTCTACGAGGACCGGCTCTCCAATGGCGCCGTCGGTTTGGGTGGTCTGGTAGATGCGCCACTGGTTGGTGAGGCAGTTGCACTCGGTCCAGACGATGCCTGAATCATTACAGCGCACATCGTAGATGTCCCAGCCGTTGCCCTCGGAGGCGGGGCCGGAGAGCACGGTGGCAAGATAGCCGCTGTTCAGGTTCAGGATGCCCACCGTGGAGATGGGAGAGGGGGTGTCGGTGGGGACAAGGGCCGCGGCCCAGTTGTCGCAGGAGGCCCAGACCTGGGTGCCGTGTTTGAAAGTGTATTCCGCCATGAGGCCGAGGGAGTAGTTGTAGGCGGTCTCCTCACAGTCCTCAATCTGGAACACGTCCTCTTCGGCGACGGTGAGGGTCTCGATGTCGCTGTCAGACTCGCCTCCGCCTAAGACCGTAGCGCCAACGCCAATGGCCGCCGCCGCACCGAGGCCGGCAGCGCCGAAGATCAGCTGCCTGCGGGTGAGGGATACCCGGCCGTTTGGCCCAAAGGAGACGGTCTGGTCAAGGGGGCTTGGCTGGGTGGCTCTGGGAGTGGTGCGGGTTCTGGAGCCGTTGGGCCGGCTGGTGCCTCGGCCGGTTCCGGTGGCGCCGGGGCTTGGGGTGTAGGCGCCGGAGGAGTTGCGGGCGCCGTAAGGGTTGCGGGTTCCGTAAGAGTTGCGGGCGCCGCCTTTGGAGGGCCTGGCGTCGTAAGGGTTGTAGGCGCCGCCCTTGGAGGGCCTGGGGCCTCGCGACCCTAGAGAGGACGCAGAGGAGTACCGGGTGGGCTGGCTGTGCAATCCGCCGCCCCCGCCCGTGGATCCAGAAATGCCGGATTTACGGCGTGGTGTGGGTTTTCTTTGAGTCATAGCGTAGTATTTTGTCATTTTCCAAACAGCGGTCTTGTGCCTTTGGCCAAACGTTACAATAATCTCAAATGCCAGGCGTCCTGGACGTTTCGTCATGAAACTGACCTGCGGGAAGTGGGTCATGGGCCTCCTGGCGGCCTTCGGGTGGAAATGACACCATGCCCCTTCGACAAAAGGAGTTTGAATATGAGCAATGAGACCCGCCGTATCCTCCTGGTGGAGGACGAGAAGCCCATTCGTGACGCGGTTGCCGCGTACCTTGAGCGGGAGAATTACTGGGTCAACGCCGTTGGAGACGGTCAGGAGGCCCTGGAAGAGTTTGGCAAGCACCATTTTGACCTGGTCATTCTTGACCTGATGCTGCCCCGCGTTCCCGGTGAGCGGGTATGCCGCGCCATTCGCGACAACTCCGATGTGCCCATCATCATGCTTACCGCCAAGGGCGAGGTCGAAGACCGCATCATCGGCCTGGAGCTTGGCGCGGACGATTACCTGATCAAGCCCTTCAGCCCCCGTGAACTGGTTGCCCGTGTTCGCGCCCTGCTGCGCCGCGTCCATGCCGACGCCGTGCCCCAGCGCGAGGTGCTTGAGTTTGGCGAACTGACCATTGACGTATCTGGTCACAAGGTCCTGGTCAACGGCGAGGAAGTGGATCTGACCGCCTCCGAGTTCAAGCTGCTGACCACTCTGTCTCGCTACCCCGGTCGGGTGTACTCCCGTATGGAGCTGGTGGAGAAGGTGCTCGGCTATGACTTTGAGGGCTACGAGCGCACCATTGACTCCCATGTGAAGAACCTGCGCGCCAAGATTGGCGACAACCCTCGCAACCCCAAGTGGCTCCACACCGTCCATGGTGTGGGATACCGCTTTGAGGATCCCACCAAGCAGTAATTCTTGGGCCGCTTTTTGGGCCAACTTTGCAGAAGGAGACTTTGCAAGGCATGGGTACTGACATCCCCAAGAGTGAAACCAGCGAAGGCGTCTTCGGGCGCCTTCAGTTGTGGTTGAACTCCTTTAGCTACACCACCCGCGTTACCGTGACCTTCGCCCTGGTTGCGGTCATGACCGCCATCATTGCCATGGGGGTGCTCTCTTTTGTATGGGAGGCCAACTTCCAGGAGTACACCCGGGAGAACGTGCAGGCGCTGGCGGATTCTACTGCCAACAGCATCGCCACCCACTATGAGAGCAACCATGATGTTGAGATCCGCACCGCCCAGGAAAATGGGACGGATTACCCGCGGATGACCACCTCTGATCTGCAGGCCGCCCAAAGCGTCAGCAGCCTGCAGCGGGGTATGGGCGTGCAGGTGGTCAGCTACCTGTCCGGGCGCAGCGTCTTTGACTCCTCCCAGATTGGTCAAAACGAGGGGCTGTTTGTCGGGGATGACCCGCATAACGGCTCTCTGGCACCCTCTTCAGATGACACCGTGGCCGCTTCGCCCATCATGCTTTCCGACGGCACCGTCATTGGCAGCGTGCGCATGTGGGTCTACGGCTCCGAGATGCTCCTCTCCAAGACGGACCAGGCCTTCAGGCAGCAGTCCTACCAGGCCATGATGTTTGCCGCCTTGATTGCCACCGCTCTGGCCTGCGTGATCGGCTTCGGGTTTGCTCGGGCGCTGGTTAATCCCATCACCCGCATGACCCGCACTGCCGCCCAACTGCGCGACGGCAACCTTGACGCCCGTACCAATTTTGAGGGCACCGACGAGATTGCCGTGCTGGCCCGCACCTTTGACGCCATGGCGGACAACTTCCAGCGCAGCCAGAAGCGGGAGCGGCAGCTGACCACCGACGTGGCCCATGAGCTGCGCACACCCCTGATGGCCATCCGCTCTACCGTGGAGGCCATCCAGGACGGGGTCTTTGAAGCGGACGAGGAGCGTCTGGGCATCATCAATGAGGAGGTGCAGCGCCTCAGCCGCCTGGTTGACGCCATCCTGAAGCTCAGCCGCCTTGAGAACGGATCCATCCCCATGAACGAGCAGGCCATCAACGTGGGAGAGCTGGTCAGGCCCCTGGTCATGTCCCATGAGGCCTTCGTGGCCGATGCGGGGTTGGATCTTGAGTTTGAGGCGGAGGATGACGTGTTCATCTTCGGGGATCGGGACATGATCCGCCAGGCAACCGCCAACCTCATCTCCAATGCGGTGCGCTATACCCCCGAACCAGGCAAAATTGCCGTGGTGGTCCGCAAGGACGAGCGCAAGGGCGAGGCTTTGATTGCCGTGCGAGACACTGGCATTGGCCTTACCGAGGAAGAGGCCCGTATGGTCTTCGAACGTTTCTGGCGGGCGGAGGAAAGCAGGGAGCGGCAAAGCGGCGGACTGGGTATTGGCCTGTCCGTGGTCAAGGAGATCATCAACCGTCATTCCGGCTGGGTTGAGGTTGAAGGTGAAAAAGGCGTGGGTGCCTGTTTCACCCTGCACATCCCGCTGTATGATTACGAACGTATCAAGAGTGTGAAGGAGAAGCGGGAGCACGGCGAGAACGCGGGGGTCACGAGCCCCATCCACGTTGCCGGCGTGTCCGTTTCGACAGGAAGCAGAAAGTCGGGGAAGGCTCAGCGGTCCTCGATCTCGGGGAAGATGCCCAAGATAGACATGGGGTCTCGCTCCGAGCATCGGCGAGGCGCGGGTCGCTCCGAACGGGAACGGTAGTATCGAGGCTGTAAGAAAGGCAGGCCCATGAATCCTATCACCATCAAACCCACCGCCCAGGGCAAGGTGCGCGACCTTTATGACCTGGGGGACAAGCTACTGCTGGTGGCAACCGACCGCATCAGCGCCTTTGACTACATCCTCCCGGACGAGATACCCTACAAGGGCCAGGTCCTCACCCAGATCAGCTGCTTTTGGTTTGAGTTGCTGGCGGATGTGACCAAGAACCACCTGATTAGCGCTGATGTGGCGGATCTGCCCGAGGAGTTCAAGCCCTGGGCGGATTACCTGGAGGGCCGCTTTATGCTGGTGAAGAAGGCCGAGATGTTTCCTGTGGAGTGCATCGTTCGCGGGTATCTGACCGGCTCCGGCTACAAGGATTACCTCAAGACCGGCGCGGTGTGCGGCATTCAGTTGCCTGAGGGGCTGCAGAACTCCTCCAAGCTGCCCGAGACCCTGTTCACCCCCTCCACCAAGGCTGAGCTGGGCGATCACGACGAGAACATCAGCTTTGAGCGCACCGTCGAGCTGATTGGCGAAGCGGACGCCACCGCAATTAGGGACCTGACCCTGAAGGTGTATGAGACCGCAGCCGCCCATGCCCTTGAGCGGGGCATCATCATCGCCGACACCAAGTTTGAGTTTGGCGTGATTGACGGCGAGATCATCCTGGGCGATGAGGTCCTTACCCCAGATAGCTCCCGTTTCTGGGCCGCCGACGTGTACGAGGTGGGCAAGGAGCAGCCCAGCTTTGACAAGCAGTTCGTCCGCAACTGGCTCAACGAGAATTGGACGGACCGGTCTGCGGGGCAGCCTCCTCATCTGCCTGAAGAGGTGATCAAGGCCACCTCCGAGAAGTACATTGCCGCCTACGAGACCATTACTGGACGCGAGTTTAAGCGCTAGCGCCCACGACTGGGCAAACCTGCGCTATCATATGCATTTGCGCACATCAGCCAAATGAGAAGAAGGACAACCAAGTGAGTCAACGCAACCCCATGAACGACCGCTACCAGCAGGAGCACAAGGGTCAGACCAAGAAATCCGCCGCATCGGCAAAGCCCAAGAGCCGCGCCGCTAACAGCGTGTACGTGAAGACCCTCTCCAACAAGGATAAGAAGAAGCTGGAGAAGGAGCGCCGCCGCCAGGAGCGGGAGAAGCAGCGCGAGATGGACAGGCTGTTCTACAACCCGCCTACGCCTCGGTACAAGAAGCTGCGCAAGATCTGGTGGGGCTGCCTGGCTGGCGCCGTGGTGTTCACCCTGCTGGGCATGTTCGTGGGCGGCGTGATGCTCAACAACGACATTGTCACTTTCGCCCTGATCACCCCAGGCTATGTCTGCATTTTTGTGGCTCTGTGGCTTGACTTCACCAAGATCCAAAACGAGCGCCGCGCCTATCAGGCCCTGATGCGCAAGGAGATGGGCAAGGAGGCCAAGAAGGCCAGCACCGCCAACGTCAAGAAGCAGAAGAAGACCGACGAGCCCGCCTTTGCCGAGTTGAACGAAAAACCCAAGTTCATGCAGCGTTTTGAGGCGAAGCGTGCCGAGAGGAAGGCCGCCAAGGAAGCCGAGGCTTCCGCCAAGGACGAGTAATAAAGAAATGCTCGCGGAGGCCAAAGCCTGGTAGGCTGCTGGTCAACGCCGAGCAGCTTGTTGTGCAGCCGGGCAGGAAATGATGAAGGGCCGCAACGGAGTTGATCCGATGCGGCCCTTCTTAGTGTGCCTGGCGGGTGATGCAGCTCAGTTCACATCGCCAGCCGGTGCGGGTTGCGGCCTAGTCCAGTTCGCCAGAG
>JAQXQN010000158.1 GCA_029101185.1 Eggerthellales bacterium
TGGCGGCATTTCAGCGGGGCTCGGATTTGCATGTGGACGTTTTGCACGATTGGGAGTCATTTGGTGGGCCTCGTGGACGTTTTGAACGATTGGGAGACGTTTTCTGTCTTCCAATAGTCAATTTAGTCAATTTTGATATCCCAAAACTCGAAAACCTCCATCCGAGGCCCCAATTCGTTGTCCCAATCGTCGATTTTGTCCACGGTCACCCTGTTTGTACTCCCAATCGTCGAAAACGTCCATGGCCGGAGCCAGCACGACCGAGGCCAGCACGACCGGGGCCAGCACAGCCTGGAGCAGGCACAGACGGGGCCAGTTGTCGGGATGAGCCGGATCGCCTGCCAGTTGCTGGAGTTACCATAATCCCGCTTTTGACCGCCTTTTGCTCGTGCTTCTAGCCACGGATGTTATACGGAACGGCGGCATCTTCTGTCCCAAAACACAAAACGAGACCAGGAGTTGATCGCTGGTCTCGTTAATGGCGCGCTGATTGACAAACAGCGCGCGTTGAAGGCGTAGACTTGCAAGCCTGCTGGGAATGCTAACGCGTTAGTCCTGCTCCATGCGGCGCTTCAGCTCGTCGGCAAGTTTGAAGCGCTGGATTTTGCCGGTGGGGGTGGTGGGTAGTTCCTCAATGGGCTCAATGCGCTCGGGCCATAGGCGCTTGGCAACGCCCTGGGCCTGCATGTACTCCTTCACCTGGTCAAGGGTGAGAGGACGGGTGGGGTCCTCAGGCACGTAGAAGGTGCAAATGCGCTCACCAAGGCGCTCATCAGGCATGCCTATGGTGGCATGGGCTCCCATACCAGGCATTTGCATCAAATCCGCGTCAATCTCGTTGGCGCTGATGTTCTCGCCGCCGCGGATGATGATCTCCTTCTTGCGGCCATTGATGCGAATTTTGCCATCGGTGCTCATGCTGCACAGGTCTCCGCTGTAGAACCACCCGTTATCGTCAAGGGCCTCTGCGGTCTTTTCGGGGTTGTTCAGGTAGCCCACAAACTGATGAGGGCCGCGGGAAATCTCTTCCCCTTGCTGACCCGTGGGGACATCGTTGCCGTTGGCGTCAACCGCTCGAACTTCGATGCCCTCGATAGGAATGCCTGACCATGCGCCGTTCCACTCCAGGCACTTCTCGGGGGGGACCGCCGCATGGGGGCAGCTCTCGGTGGAACCGTACACTTCGCACAGAAGGAACCCTACCTGATGAGCCTTGTCCACCATAATGCCGGGAACGGGCGCACCACCGCAGCAGAACAGCCTGAGGGTCTCGGGCTTCTCGCCGGTGTCCTCGGCGTGGTGCAGGATGTCGTAGACAAAGGGTGTAGCCCCCATAGACCAGGTGCAACGTTCCTCATTCATCAGGTGAATCGCGGTGTCGGCGTGATAGATCTGTTGGACAACGGCGCGTCCGCCAAGAATCATGGGGGTGAGCAGCCCGTGGAAGAATCCGGTGGCGTGGTTGAGGGGGCTGGGCATGAAGGCCACGTCCTCCTTGGTCAGGCCCAGGAAGCGGCCAAACTCACGCTCGGAGAAATGGATATTGTTGTGGGTGAGCATGACAGCCTTGGGTCTTCCGGTGGTGCCGGAGGTGGACAGCAGGCATGCGACAGAATCTGGATCTACCTGGGGATATTTCGTCAGGGGCTCGTGGGTAGCGATGATCTGGTTGAGGGTGGGAAGCCCGGAGGTGCTCTTCTCATGCTTTTCCACGATGGCAATGGTCTTTAAGGTGGGTACGTCCTTTTGGACCTCGATGGCGGTGTACTCAAAATCGCAGCCGTGGAAGCGGGCAGGGCAGAAGAATGCCACGCTGGAAACTTGATTCATAACAAACCGCAGGTCAGCGGCGTTGAAATTCTTTGCCACGGGATGCATGACCGCGCCAACTTTCAGGCATGCCACATACACGATGGTGAACTCTGCCCAGTTAGGAATTTGGAAGGAGACCACGTCTCCCACCTGGACGCCCTGTTCAATCAGCCAGGTTGCAAGGCGGGAAGCCTTGTCTTCCACCTCGCCGTAGGTGAACCGGGTGCCCTGGTCGTCAGCGACGTACTCGTCGTTGGCGAATGCCTTGGCCTGGCGGGCCCACACATCACCAAGCGATTCGTGGGTCCAGTAGCCTTTTTGGTAATACAGAGCCTTTTGTGCTTCGTCGATCTTTAGCCCAGTAATCATGAGTGTCCTTTCGCGTTGGTCCCGGATGGGCCAACCAAAGTGGGAACAGGCTGTAGAGAATCGTCGGGATAATGCTGACGGCCGGGCAAAGCTGACAGATCGAAACCAGTGAGGCAATACATGATTCCGATCTGACTGGCTCTGGGCGGGTGCCCGTGCTGGCGGCCATACTCGGTGGGGGACGCCCCTCACGCTCTTGGCTTCGTGGGAGGCGGCTCTCGCCGTTAGCCGACAGATTTGCCCGTGCAGCATCAATTTACATAGCCCCTCCATAACTTCATATGGACAAAGCGTTGTGCCTGTGCTTTGCAAAATCAATTGGAGTATTAAGCAGACGGATAATTGAGAGCAATGCTATTTCAATTGGTAATTTCAATAATCAACGTTTATGGTTGCTGTATAGGATTACTTAATCAATCGGGCTCGATTCGTTCAGATCTGGCGAATGTCGAACTTGCGGTCAGGTGCCTGAACGGATGGGTGACCAGGTGTGCGACCGGACATGAGAAAAGGCTCATGCCCGAAGCCCCCCTGTCATTTCAAAGCATGGCGAAGTGTCCTGCCCGCAATCCACAAAACACGAAAACTGTTGGGATAGAATCTGCAGTATCCCCAGATATGCAGACCAACAAATCACAAGTTTTAGGTAGCAATGCAACAAAACTGAAAATCTATCCATAGAATAACCCTGATTAGTGCAAGAAGATGTACCCGTCTTTAGGCAAGACAGCGGATTGGATTTAATCGGATTTGGATTAATCCAGATATCAACCTAAGAAAGGGGTTGTCCATGAGCGTGTATCAAGAGGCATACCATCTTCCCGAGTTCACCTACGAATACGAGAAGCTCAAGATCGAACAGCGCGGTCCGGTCTACATCTGTTCCTTCAATGATGCAGGCAATTTGAACGCTATGTCCTACCAGCAGATGGCTGAGTTCAACGATTTTTTGATTAAGGTTCGCATGGACAAGGATTGCCGCGTCATCGTTCTGACCGGCGAGGGTAAGTCCTTCTGCGCTGGCTTCAACCTCAATGACCTGGCTCTTGATCCCCCCGAGGACATGGGCCGCATCCAGCGCGACTTCTACATCATGCAGCGCATGTGCTCCGACCAGATCGTCAACATGCGTCGTTGCGAGCAGCCCATCATCGGCGCCCTTCGCGGCTACGCCGTCGGTGGCGGTCTGTCCATCTCCTGCGCCTGCGACATGCGTATCCTGGGCGAGTCCTTCAAGATGAACGCTGGCTACCTGTCCATCGGCTACACCGGTACCGACATGGGCGGCGCCTTCTTCCTGCCCAAGATCGTGGGTTACGCCCGTGCTTGCGAGGTGCTCATGAACCCCGAGCGCTTTGGCGCTCAGAAGCTGCTTGAGTGGGGCTTTGCCAACAAGGTGGTCGCCGACGAGGACGTGGTGGAAGAGGCCGTCAAGCTGGCTGAGCAAATCTGCGCTGCCACCGCACCCTTCGGCCTGCGTCTGACCAAGGAGTGCCTGCAGTCCTCCCTGGACGGTACCAGCTTCGAGAACGTCATCAAGATGGAGAACCGCAACCAGGTTCTGGCCTCCAACACCAACGACGGCATCATGGGTACCCTCAAGATGAACCCCAAGAACCGCGAGGACGTCAAGGCCAACCCCGAGAAGTACGCCTTCCACAACATGTAAACAGACGGGCCCTTCCCAAGTCTTTTTCGGGGTCCCACAATCAACAATTCGGCGCGCTGCTCGGACGGGCGGCGCGCTTTTGCATGTCGAAGCGCCCTGGGCGCACCTCATCCACCTTCGTACCAAGGAGAACCCCCATGAACATTCTCGGAATCAATGGTAGCCATCGCCCAGGAAAAGGCACAGCAGCCCTTTTGCAAACGGCCCTGTCCGCCGCAGAGAGCCAAGGCGCCCAAACGGAGCTGGTGGAACTGGGCCAGCTGGACATCAAATACTGCGTGGGGTGCAACGCCTGCATGCGCAAGCCCGCCTGCGCCCTCCATGACGACATGAACGCCCTGATGGACAAGATGCGCGCCGCAGACGGCATCATTGTTGCCACCCCGGACTACTTCTCCAACGTCTCCGCCCGCATCAAGTGCTTTATGGATCGCACCCGCTGCATGCACATGGTGGCCAACGCTCTCAAAGGCAAGGTGGCTGGTGGTATCGTCACCGCAGGCCTTGACAACTGCGGCGCAGAAGGCGCCATGGCGGCTCTGGACACCTATTTCGCCACCATGGAGATGCTGGTGGTGCATCCTCGTCCCCAGGGTCCGGTGATGGGTTCAGGGGCCATTGCCACGCAATTGGCGGGCTTTGACGAAGCGCGCATACCCTCCTGGCGAAACGTCCAGGCCGACCCTGTGGGAGCCGCTTTCGCACGTCAACTAGGAATTGATATGGTGGCCCTGATCAATCGACTGAGCTAGACCGGCTGGTAAATGTCTGAAAGCACCATATACCGCACCTCCGATTTGAGCTTGCGTGCCCCAGGCGTCTTTAATACCGTTCTTACATGATGCTGCCTATACTTCCGCTGCGAAATGGCAATACGTACGAAGATTGCCCCATGCAATGAGGTTTGAAGCGGCTTAAAAGCTCAGCTAAAAAGGAATCAGGCCCCGCATCAATCCATGATGCGGGGCCTGATGGTATGGGAAGCAAAAGGAAATGAGAAAGATTTGGGTGATAACCCGCCGGCCAGGTTAGGGAAGTCTCCAACCGGCGGGATGGTGCT
>JAQXQN010000159.1 GCA_029101185.1 Eggerthellales bacterium
GATATAAAACTGTCCTAAAACGACGTTTGGGAGACAGAAACCGTCTCCCAATCGTTAAAAACGTCCACGAGGCCCACCAACTGACTCCCATTGGTGCAAAACGTCCACGCCCGGAAGCCCGGGCCATCGCCGGATGCGAGGTTTGAACGCCCCTGGTCAGAACGGGCTAGTCTGGCAAAATCAGATAATGTCTAGTTCTGCCAGAGTGCAACCTGTGGTCAAAAACGACGATTGCGTAGCTCGCAAAACAAAGAGGCTGCATCAAATACATGGTTGATGCAGCCTCTTGGGTAATCCTGGAGCGGGCAACGGGACTCGAACCCGCGAATGAAAGCTTGGGAAGCTTTTGCCTTACCACTTGGCCATGCCCGCGTAGCGAGTGATTATAACCTAATTGCGTGCTACTCCACCCACAATTCATGCAACCTCATGGAATCGCAATGGAACAGCGCCTTGCTGCGACAGCCCAGCTCTATTGCAAACAGCATTGCCAATTCTGTAATCTAGCTATGCCCAGATAATTTGAGGCAGGGGTAGGTCATGTTCCTCGGCGGGCACCTGCTCCACCATCTGTTGAGAAAACGCCACGCCCACTACGCGACAACGCGGCCCAATTGCCTCCAGATACCGGTCATAATTTCCACCGCCGTATCCCAGCCTGCCACCCTGCGGGTCAAAACCCACCAACGGGACCACCAAATAATCAATCTGCCAAGGTTCAACAAGAGGGTATTCCGCCAATCGATCATCCAGAGGGTCAATCCTGACCAGGGGGTTTTTAATAAACGGCGCATCCTCCAAACTATGCGCGCTCACAGATCTCATATGCATGGTCAATCCCGGAGCACCCTTGAGATTCATGCATGGGTATGCGACTGTGCAACCCTGCTTTAAGGCGAAGCGTACATACTCCCCCAAGTCAACCTCGTCCTTCATTGGATAAAACACAGCGATGGTCGGTTTCTCTGCGTCTGCCTCTAACATGGCCTCAAGATCCGCAATCAACCACTGACAGATCTCGTGAGACTTTCGTTGCTGCTCCTCATGGGAAATAATGGATCGAAGCGTCCTAAGCTGCGATCTTAGTTCCACTTTCTGCTGATGGATGTCCATGGGTGCTCCTATGCGCTGACGACGCTGCTTTTACGGGTGCCCGTCGGCGGCTTCATGGTCGCTCTCACGGGAGCTTGTGTGGCCGCTCCCGTGAATGCCGTTATGACCACCATTATGGAGCCATCCAGGGGAAAGTGAGTGCGCATCTATGCCCGCATCGTAGGACGGAAAAAAATTTCGGAAATTGGCAAAAAAGTATTTGACTTATATATATGGGATGCGTATTATAAACGGGCTGCAAAACATGCGCCCTTACCTCAGCTGGATAGAGGACCTGACTACGAATCAGGGCGTCGTAGGTTCGAATCCTACAGGGCGCACCACTTGCCACTTCAAGACCCGTCAGGGTCTTTTTTAATGCCCAGACATTTTCGCCCTTTGTTTGGCCGTTCGCCGCGCCCGCCGGCTGCTTGCCCGTGTGCTAAACCAACCCCCGTATTCACCAGGTTTCACCTGGATTTCGCGGGCATTTTGCAGAAAGCGTACAGGGGCGCCATCTGCAGCACAAAACCTTTGCTATCATTACCCGTACCTGCGGCGGCGGACGCTTCGCCATGCCCGCAGCATGTGAAGTCGAAGATAAGGACAATTTTGAAGGTTCGAAAACATATCAACCGATGATCTTCGACCAGTGCTTTCCGCGCTGGGTCGGATGGTCCATCACGCATGAAGGGAAGCACATGCTCTATCTCACCAACATGCTTGGCCGTCCTGTGCTGGATAGCACGGGAGAGAAACTTGGCGTCGTTTCTGATGTGGCTATTTCCACGGGGGAAGTGTTCCCCCGCATTACGTCGCTGGCGTTTAGGGGCCCCGGTCGGACCCCGTTTATGATCAGCTGGCGCAAGTACGTGGAGGAGTTTGACGACGATAGCGTTCGTCTGAACACGGAAAAGCACAACATTCGCTTCAGCTACCTGCAGCCCTCAGAGGTGTTGCTTGCCCGCGATCTGTTGGACCAGCAGATCGTGGACACGCAGGGCCTTAAACTGGTGCGGGTTAATGACCTGAAGCTTTCCCCCTCCGGCACCCAGCTGCGCCTCCTTGGCGCAGAGGTGGGCATCCGCGGCATCCTTAGGGGCCTGCATCCTCTGCTGGAAAGGGCCGTGGTGGCGGCGGCCAAGCTTTTCGGCCGCAAGATTGACGAGAAGATCATCGCTTGGAACTATATGGACCTGCTGGATAGGGACCTGTCAAAAGTGTCCCTGTCCGTCACCCACAAACGCCTGGATGAGCTGCACCCCGCTGACGTGGCAGATATCCTTGAGCAGCTGGATCCCAAGCAGCGTGCCGAAGTATTCAAGCATCTTGACGCCGCCCAGACCGCGGAGGTTATCGCGGAGCTGGAGGATGAGTTCCAGGCTGAGACCATTGATGACATGTCTGCCACCGAAGCGTCTCGGATGCTCGGACAGATGGACCCGGACGACGCGGCGGATATTATCCGCGATCTTCCCTACGAGAAGGCAGAGACCTTGTTGCGCCTGATGGGCGTGGAAGACGCCACGGAGATCCGCAGGCTGCTGGGGTATCGGGAGGACACCGCTGGCGGCATGATGACCACCCAGTTTGTGGCCCTGAGCGAAAAGGACACGGTGGGGGATGCCATCGAGGTGCTTCGGGGCCTGGATGAGGATTTCCCCACGGTTCACTTCGTCTATGTCTTGGATGACGAATCGGACAAACTCATTGGCGTTATGTCCCTGAGGACTCTTGTGCTTGCCCAAAATGACACGCCCCTTGGGGATGCTATGTTCACGGAGATCATTACCTGCCTTCCCGATGCGGATGAGGAGGAAGTGGCGGAGGACATCTCCAAGTACAACCTGGTGGCGCTGCCTGTGGTTGATGAGGCTGGCATAATGCTGGGCATCGTTACTGTTGACGACGCCATGGAGGTCATGGAGGAGAACGCCGAGGAGGAGGCGAGTGACCTGGCCGGCAAGGTGATGCTGGGCTGCATCGCGGGCCTTCTGTTCCTGGCGGTGTACACCATCGTGGTGCTCTACATTGCGGGGGTGATGTAATTGGTGCGGCGGGGGGCCTCCTACGACGAGGTCATGCAGGCCGTTGCGGAAGGTGATGTCGAAGCCACCGAGCTTGCCACCGAGGTCCGCACCGGCGCAACCCCCGTGGTGCCAAAAGAAAAGGCCAAGTGGCTGATCATTTTTGCCGCCATGGGGCCGGGCATCATCACCGCCATGGCAGGAAACGACGCCGGCGGCATTGCCACCTACAGCCAGGTGGGAGCCCTGTTTGGGTACAAGACCCTGTGGGCTTTGCCCATCATGTGCGTGCTGCTGATTGTGGTGCAGGTCACCGCCGGCAAGATGGGCGCCGTCACTGGTAAGGGCTTTGCGGCCCTCATCCGCGAACGCTTCGGCATACGCATGACCGCTTTGGCTATGGTGTGTCTGCTGATAGGAAACGTGGCCACCATCATCTCCCAGTTTGCGGGCATTGCCTCGGGCATGGAGATGTTCGGGGTGTCCAAGTACGTCACGGTGCCCATTGCCGCCCTGGTGGTGTGGGCCCTGGTGGTGGGTGGCAACTACAAGCGGGTTGAGCGGGTGTTTCTTGCCTTGTCGTTGGTGTTTGTCACCTATATCGTGGCCGCCGTTATGTCCCAGCCTGATTGGGGAAGCGCCTTGCAGGCCACCGTGGTACCCCAGATGGTCAACGATTCCGAGTACGTGACCCTGATGATCGCCATGGTGGGTACCACCATTGCCCCCTGGATGATCTTCTTCCTCCAGAGCAACGTGGTGGAAAAGGGTATGACCATGGACGACAGCCTTTCCATGCGGGTGGACGCAGTGAGCGGCACCATCGTGGCGGTGATCATCGCCTGGTTTATTGTGGTCACCACCGGCACCGTGCTTTTCCCCGAGGGCATCCGTATCGAGACCGCGGCGGACGCGGCCATGGCCCTAGAGCCCTTTGCCGGCACCTACGCCCGGGTGCTCTTTGCGGTGGGCCTGATTGGCGCGTCCTTCCTGGCGGCCTGCGTGCTGCCCCTGACCACGTCGTTTGTCATCTGCGAGGCCTTTGGCTGGGAGGCGGGAGTGAGCTTCACCTGGAAGGAAGCCCCCATGTTCAAGGGTATCCTCACCTTCGTGATCTTCGTGTCCGCCCTGGTGGTGCTCATCCCCCAGATCAATCTGATGTCGGTGATGCTGTTTAGCCAGTTTGTCTGCGGCGTGATTCTGCCGGTGCTGCTGGTGCTCATGGCCATCATCGCCAGCGACAAGCACGTGATGCGGGGCAATACCGTAGGCAAGCTGTCGAAGGTGTTCATTTGGTTTACCATCGTGGTGGTCACGGCTTTGACCTTGGCGCTGCTGGTCATGGAGGTGCTCGGCCTCGGATAATGGCTGTCGAAGCGTGCCGGGAGCACTCTTACGCTGGCGTCGAAGTTTGCCATGCCCAACCCTACGCCCGTGCAGAAGCGTGCCGGGCTTCGGATAGATACCCCCAATAGGGAAGGGTTGTGTACTCTTATCGCCCCGTGGTGCCCATTGGACCTGCGGGGCGTTACACTATGCGGACGTGTGAACGTGATGTCATGAACACGGTGCCGCCCCGATGTGTGGCGGCGCTCGGAATAAGGAAAGGAAACGCTACATGAGCAGGGTGTTCAACTTCTCCGCCGGTCCTTCTGTGCTGCCCGAGGAGATTCTTCGCGAGGCTGCCGAGGAGATGCTCGACTACCGCGGATGCGG
>JAQXQN010000160.1 GCA_029101185.1 Eggerthellales bacterium
CGCCCCGGCATCAACGGCGGCATGGACCTGCTCTGCGTACAGGTCGTAGGCCTCCTGAAAGGACAAGGTTCCCAGCGGCTCAAGCAGCGCGCCCGTCGGGCCCAGATCCGCCGCAACATAGCGAGCCCCAGAGTTGCGGGCGCATGCCACCGCAGCGGCAAACACCTGTGCCACGGATGCCCTACCCTCAAGTTTGCGAGCGTTGGCGCCGAAAGTGTTAGTGGTAATCACCTGGGAGCCCGCCTTGACGTATTGACGATGAATATCCGTGATGACCTGGGAATGAGTGAGATTCAGCAACTCGGGAAGCTGGTCTTGGGGGGCGCTGCTGGCCTGGATCATGGAACCCATGCCCCCATCGAAAATGAGAAACTCCCTGCCCTCGAAGGCATCCTTGAGGTATTGGTCGGCGAAACGTACTGTGCGCGATGCGGGGACGTGGGTCCCGGGGATGGTGGGCAGCGGCTCCCAGGATACAGGATCGGCAGTCACAGGAGCGAACGCGGGCGCGGCGCCCGGCGTCGGGGTTGCGGGGGTCACAGGTAACATGGCTTCACCTTTCTCAGGGTGCAATGGGACTGGCAGACGCAGTGTATACAGGTCTTCTTCAGGTCCGACCTGGGAGTATCAAACAGGCCAATAACGGCGGTGATGCTTTTGGTGGGGGTGATCATGAAAGAGGGTCCGGCTTCCATCCCCAGCAGCCGGTCCGCGCCCAGGGCCGCCAGCAACTGGCGCTGCACTGACAGCGGGAAGTCCCCGTACCCGGGGCTAAAGCGCCAGTTGCTGTGCAGCCCCATGGCCGCACCCTGGGCCACAATCTCGGCCTCCGCCGCGTTGGCCACGCTCTCAACCAACGAAGACCCGGCGGCAGAAAACAGGGCGGCATCGGTAGTGGAGCCGGCGGCAATGCGGCGGTAGGCAGCCTCGTTGGGCAGGCCCAGGGTGCAGGCCAGCACGCCGACGGCCCGGGCCCCAGCCAGGTGGGCGGCTATGTCCGCTCCCTCCAGCTGCAGCGGGGTCCCCTGCAGCCGCACCGGGCCGGCGGCGGGCGCGGGCGCGGCGGGGCGAGCGGGGTCGCAGCCGGCGGCGGGCGCGGCGGGACGAGCGGAGCGGGACGCTTCGCCGACACAGGACGCTTCGCCATCCTGCACCAAAAACACCCTGGTCAGAAACTTGGGAGCCGATTCCCGCTGGCATCGCTCGATCATCCGGTCTATCCGGCCATCCAGCTCAGGGTCAATGTCCTGGCCCGAGAACCCCAGATAACGCAGGGCCTCCTCTTTATCCACCCAAAACCGGGGCCGCAAGACGGCATCCATCAGCGCAGAGCCTCGGTCACGCGGGCGGCGATATCGGGCTGGTTCATAATGTAGACGTGCAGACCGTCAACGCCCTGAGCGGCCAGGTCCACAAACTGCTGGCAGGCGTAATCGATACCTGCCTGACGCAGGGCTGCCGGGTCGTGCTCCCAACGGGCAAGCAGCTTCACCACCGGGGCGGGCAGACTGGCGCCGCACATGAATACCATGCGTGTTATCTGGGATTTTGACAAGAAGGGCATGATGCCAAAGGTGATGGGCACCGAGATGCCCGCATGCCGGGCCCGGTCCAAAAACCGCAGGGCGGCCTGGTTGTCAAAAAACAGCTGGCTCACAAAAAACTGGGCACCGGCAGACTGTTTGGCCACCATGTGGCGCATGTCGGCCACCGTATCCAGACAGGCAGCGTGTCCCTCGGGGTAACAGGCAGCGCCCACGCAAAAGCCCGCCTCCCGAGCCAGGGGGATCAAATCCACCGCGTACTTGAACTCGTGGTTGACCAGCTGATCTGCGGGAACGTCCCCCCGCAGAGCCAGCACGTTCTCAAGGCCCGCCCCGCGCATGGCGTCAAACTGAGCCTGGATGCTCTCACGAGTGGCGTTAATGCAGGTCAGATGGGCCATAGCATTGAGACCAAACTCATCTTTGGCGCACTGGGCAACCTCCACCGTCCTCCCCGAGTTTCCCGAGCCGCCTGCAGAATAGGTCACCGACACAAACGCCGGGTCAAGAGGGGCAAGCCCTGCAAACACGTTGCGGGCCTGATCAACGGGAAGGTCCCCCTTAGGCGGGAAGGTTTCAAAGGACAGGGGCTGTACGCCCGCGGCAAAGCAATCGCTGATTCTCATGGCTGCTCCTTAGCGTCCGCCCGCTGCGCGTAGGCAGACTGCCAGGTGCCACGGGCCAATGGTTTTCGGGCATTATATGCCCCCTCCCCCACCCCATGCCGTATAACATGGCGAAGCGTACAAACCATCGGAAAAAGCGTCACCACGAGTGTCGCCTAGGCGGGACGCACGCCCGAATCCTTGCCGCGCGTACGGCCCAGCCCCTGCATCAGGCGCGGGCCTGCCAGGTGGTCCTACTCCGAGACCTCCATGTCCTCCTGGCTTCCCGATGCCATCAGGATAATGCCACCGATAATCAGGGCCATGGCCCCCGCAGTAACCAGGGTAAAGGAGTCCGACCACACCAGCACCCCAATCACCGTGGTAGCAGCGGTGCCAATACCGCCCCATGCGGCGTAGGCCAGACCCAAAGGTACATCCATCAATACCTTTACAAACAACCCCAATGACACCACGTACCCCACCACCACGCACAGCGAATACCCGGGCACGGTAAAGCCCTCTGAGAGTTTCAGGCACGTGGTAGCCACCACCTCAAACACGATAGCAACAGCCAGCAGCAAATACGGATTGACCTTCCTGTTCGCCCTGGCTGCATCGGCGGTCTTCTGCGCAGTCTCAACCATGATTACACCCCCAGCTTCAGCAGGGCCACCCCGACAATAATCGCCACCAGGCCCACCACTTTCTTTGCGTTAACCTTCTCGTGCCACAGCAGCACCCCCACCACCGCGGTCAGGGCAATGCCCAGTCCGGTCCACACCGCATACACCGGCCCCAGGGGCAGCCACTGCAGCGTGAGAGAAATCAGGTAAAACGCCGCCCCGTACCCGAGCACCACCCCAACCAGGGGCAGCTTGCGCTGGAAGCCGTTGGACAGCTTCATACAGGAATCGCCGAACACCTCGCATATCACGGCCACGGGGATCAGCAGGAACTGACCGATCTCCATACCACACCTCTTTCAAACCATCCCAGGCATCACCTGGGATTTTCCATTTTCTTTCAGCCTGGCGAAGCGTCCTGCCCGCCACTTGGATATCCAAGGCCGATACTCTAAACTATCCCATCGTGGGAGAGTCAACGGGTTCGCGAAACCGCCACAGACCAGGACGCTTCGACAGGAAATGGGGACGCATGAAAGAAGGACTGCTCAGGATCGGACAGTTCGCTAAGCTGCGAGGGATTAGCGTAAAGTGCCTGCGCTATTACGAACGGGTGGGGGCCCTCATGCCTGCCTTCGTGGATCCGAACAGCGGGTATCGGTACTACTCCATCAACCAGATCAACGACCTTGACGTAGTGATCTCCCTTATTGAACTGGGGATTCCCCTTAAAGATCTAGCGTTTTACATGGCCCAGGGCGCCGACAGCGTCCAAGCCGTGGTAGACCAGGGCATCAAGCTTGCCCGAACGCGGGCCCGCAACGCCCAGGCCCAGATAATCCAACTGGAAAATTATGCGGACAGCATCGCCCAGCAGCGCAGGTTCAAGGGCCTGACCAGCACCTATGTCAGACAGATTCCGCCTCGGCTGGTGCTGTGCCAGCCTCTCGGCAACGCACCTGTCGCGCCCGCGCCCAAGGGTGCCGCCGCGCCTGCCGCGCCTGCCACGCCCGCCTCAACCACGCACGCTTCTCCTGCAAACAAGGGCCCCCAAGGGACGGGGCATTTCAGCATCACGGAATACTCCCAGATCACCGGCGGGTTGTACAACCGTGCCCAGGATTTGGGCCTCATATCCCTATTCACCCAAGGGCTGCTGTATGACGCGGACGCAGCGGCGGGCGCGCAGTGGCAATGCTATCTGGAGTGCTCGGTGCTTCCAGGAGAGGAACACCTGATTGACCAGGCGAATCTGACTCGGATTCCCGCCATGGAGGTGACGTGCACCCGCATTGCCGGCCAGGATTTCCGAGATTGCTTCCTGCGGGGGCTCGCGGCCCTTACGGCCCCGCGCACTCAAGGCATCCACGCCCTGGCCGAGGTTTGGAACGCCACCCCAGAGGATGGCAGATTTGTCCTTGAGGTCCAATCGCCCCGGATCAAGCCCGCCCAGGTGGCAGGCACCATCTGCTCGGACCCACAATACCCCAACCCCGCATAAGCCCGGGGTTCAGCAAGCTTTTGACCAGGCACTATCCTTCTGGTCGGTCGATAACCCGGCCCCGCTCCAACCCGGATCGCTCTATCCTCAGAATGTCGAGGTCTTTAATGGCGAAGGGCGCGTCAAAGGAATAATGGTTCATGGTCCGGTTGGCCACCGTGACCTGCACCAGGCTGCCGGAGGGTTCTGTGTCCGTGGCGGGGCAGGCAGGATCAGGGCCCAGCTTCCTGCCCTGGCCCTTCTTTTCAACCTCAGCCCAGTCCGCGTTGGGATCTGCGTGCCACATCAGATTCGTCACCGTCACCTGGCGCACCGGTTGACCTGGGCTTACCACCTCAAGGGTCTCCCCCTCGAAGAACCGGTTGCGGCACAGCACGTGGGCTCGGCGGGGGCCCTCGGCTTCTTGGGCGGGCGCGGCGGCGGGCGCTTCGACACCCCGAGCCACCATCTGGTATTTGCGGCAGTACTCGCCGGTACCGTGGTTCTGGCCCGCCGGCCCAAAGTAGAAGCCGGTGTTGTAGGGCCGATGGCTGGTGGTCTCAAGCTCCTCCTGCCACTGGTCCGCGGGGCAGCCGTCAAGCACGTGGCGGTAGGCGTTGACCACGCTTGCCACGTAGTAGGCCCCCTTGGCCCGACCCTCAATCTTGAGGGAGTTGACCCCGGCAGCGGCGAGTTCGTCCAGGTAGGAAAGCATATTCATGTCGTTGGAGCTCATGATGAAGCTGCCGTGATCGTCCTGCTCAACGGGGAAGTACTCCCCCGGCCGGGTCTCCTCCACCAGGTAATACTTCCACCGGCAAGGCTGGGCGCAGTGGCCGATGTTGGCCCGCCGCGCCGCTAGATGATCCGAAATCAGGCACCTGCCCGAATAGGCCATGCACATGGCGCCGTGGACAAAGGCCTCTATCTCCAGGTCATCGGGGATCTGCCGGCGCATCTGGGCAATCTGGGCCAGGCTCATCTCCCGAGCCACTACCACGCGCCTGACCCCCAGGTCATACCATCCCAGGGCGCTTTCCGCGTTCATGCAGGACGCCTGTGTCGAAAGGTGCAGTTCAAGGCCGGGTGCCACGCGGCGGGCAACCCGCAAAGCTCCCATGTCGGAGACGATGGCGGCATCGGCGCCAATCTGGGCCAGGAAGTCAAAGTACTCGGGCATGTGGGCCATGTCGCCGTCGTTCATCAGGGTGTTCACCGTCACGTAGGCCCGAGCCCCCGCCCCATGGGCCTTTGCCACCGCCTGGGCCAGCTCTTCCTCGGTGAAATTGTCCGCCCGCCGGCGCATACCAAAACGCTGGCCTGCCATATACACCGCATCGGCGCCAAAGTGCAGGGCGTACTCAAGCTGCTCCATACCGCCGGCGGGAGCCAGCAACTCCATGGCGCCACGGCGTGCGGCCAGGTCAGGACAGGCATCGGCTATGGCACGGGCTGCCGCTAGGCTGGAGTCCCGATCTGCGTACTCGTTAAAGCCCACGCCGGTGGTGGCCGGGGCGGGCGCAAGAGGGGTATTCATAGGTATGGTGTTCATAGGTGTGGTATTCATAGCCACGAAGTATAGCCCCGTGACACTATTTCCCACACCCTGTCATCAGAGTCCTGCCTAATCTACATGGCACGTCTTCCATCTGCTATGCTGACCTGGTGATTTCTATTCGCGCATCCGCGTTGTCAAAGGAGGTCTTATGGGCACCCGTCCGCAGATTGATTTCACCGACCGCCCTAAGAGAACCGGCCAGACCCTCTACATCCCCAACTGGATGGTGGCCGCAGCCGGCATCCTTCTAGTGGCAATCATTCTGGTGATTGTGCTGATAGTGAAGGGGTGCTCAGGCGAACAGGGCGCTTCGACAGGAGAATCCGACAGCGGAGCCGCAAACGCCCAAGGCAGCAAGAGCATTGTCATGACCCTCAACGGCAGCCAGGACACTAAGGTGCTTGCGGGCGAGAGCTACGTGGAATCTGGATGCCACGCCTTTGACCCCACCGACGGGGACATCACCGCATCAGTGCAGGTGGAGGGCAGCGTTGACGCAGACACTCCCGGCGATTACGAGATCACGTACACCGCCGCCAACAGCCAGGGCGAAACCGCCCAGGTCACACGCCGGGTCCACGTGCTTGAGGACATGGAGGTGGATACGGACGGCATCACCGTGTTCATGTACCACTACGTCTACACCAAAAACGACGCCCCCGAGGAGCTGAACACCAACTATATCCTTGACACGGACCTTGAGGCTCAGCTGGCCTGGCTCAAGGAGAACGACTATTACTTCCCCTCCTACCAGGAGCTCTACTATTACGTCAAAGGCACCCACAGCCTGCCTGCCAAGAGCGTGATCCTCACCTTCGACGACGCGGAGGAGGGCTTCCTCACCTACGGCATCCCCCTGCTTGAAAAGTACCAGATTCCCGCCACCTCCTTTGTCATCTGCGACCGGGAGGACGCTGCTCAAAAGGTGGCTACCTACGCCAGCCCGTATGTGACCTTCCAGTCCCACGGATATGCCCTGCACAATGCCGGCACCACTGACCAGGGCCATGGCGGCGTGGTCTACGACATGACCCAGGAGGAAATCCTGGCAGATCTGCAAGCGGCTCGCGCCCTGCTTGGCACCAACGACGCTTTCGCCTACCCCTACGGTGACTACAATGATGCAGCCCTTGAGGCGGTTGCCGAAGCGGATCTCTGGGCGGCCTTCACCACCGATTACTCCCAGGTCAGGCCTGGGGATGACTACCGGCGGCTTGGGCGCATCCGCGTCTTTGGGGATTACTCGCTGGATAGCTTCATCTACCAGGCCGAACACGGGGAGTAGACCAGAGCTGCAGCCCGATACGCTTCGCCTGAGATCGGGCGTGCGTGCGGGGCGGCATGCGTGCCCGCGGTCGGGCATGTTTGCCCGAGGCCCGCACCCGCCACCGGCGCGCTTCGCCACCGCAACCCGAACGCCTTCCCACCGCAACCCGAACAGGAGACCCATGAACGTTCACGTGCTTTTTGACCAATCCGGCATGCTTCCCGACGCATACGGCAAGTACTGCGCCGAAACCGACAAGATAGGCTGGTCCTGCGTCAGGTCCTTCCCCTTTGAAGTGACCGACCTTCCCGCTGGCACCGTGGCTCTGGCCTGGGTTTTCCTTGATTGGGACTCCGTTCCCGTGTGCGGTTTCCCCTGGATGCACTGGGCCGCGTGGACAAGCGTCCCCCCTTCGACCGTCGCCGAGGGCCTGGGGTTCGCCCTGCCCGACAACGCCAGCCGCCAATCCGCCGACATCCATCAGGGATGGAACTCCGCCGCCAAAGACCCAGATAGATCCGCCAAAACCGGTTACGTTGGCCCCTGCCCTCCCAACGCCGACCACGTCTACACCCTGCGCGTGGTGGCCCTTGACCAGGAGCCCCAGATTGCAGAGCCTTTCTGGGCCAACGAGCTTATCGGCGCTTGTCGCGGTCATGTCCTTGGCGAAGCGTCCATCCCGCTTCCTAGCCGCTGCTAGCCTGCATACCGCCGGTTCTCGATCTGCCGGCCGCGATCAGCCCTCTTGGCCAGAAGCGGACAATAGGCACACCGGCGAGTTGTGTAGGGTTGTCGCCGTCGAGGGCAAAAATGTCCAGGAGGGCCAAAAAGTGCGCCGATGGTGACGGATTTGGAAGGGCGCTGGCCAAAAAGGGCCTCGGAAGTGACGAGGCGTGGCCAAAAAGGGCCTCGGCGGTGACGATCGCGGAGTGAATAATAGCCTCACTCGAGAATAATCCGTCGGTGACCTGGACTTTTACCGAGCCCTTGGCAAAGCGCCCTCTGCCGCCGTCACCGCTGAAGTCCTTTTTGGCCAGCGAGGTCTCGGAATCGTCACCGCGGAAGGCCTTTTTGGCCACCCCTTCAGTCCAGCACATTTCGTTAAAAAAGAAACCCCAGGTCAAAAACCAGGCATATATCTGGCTCTTTCACTGGGGTATTATTCAGGCCATCAGACAACGCGGCTAAGGGCTCAAAAGTAGGCCAATGTACGCCAGCGGCACTTCTGACTAGGCCAGCACAGCCTCCACGGCAGCCTGGACCTGATCCAGTGCCACAGACACCTTCTCTCCAGTGGCGCGGTTCTTCACCTCAACGGTGCCTTCCTTCAGGCCGCGCTTGCCTACGGTCACCTGGACAGGCCAGCCAATCAGGTCCGCATCGTTGAACTTGACACCAGCGCGCTCGTTACGGTCGTCGATGCACACCTCAAGGCCCGCCTCAGCAAGCTGTCCAGCAAGGGCCTCTGCGGCCTCGGTCACTTCGTCAGGCTTAGTGGACAGGGGAATCACACAGACATGAGCAGGGGCGATGGCAGCAGGCCACACAATGCCGTACTCGTCGTTGCACTGCTCCACCGCGGCAGCCAAGGTGCGGGACACACCCACGCCGTAGCAGCCCATGACAAAGGGCTTCTCCACGCCGTCCTCGTCCATGAACTTGGCCTCCATGGCGGCGGAGTACTTGGTGCCCAGCTTGAAGATCTGGCCCACCTCGATACCGCGAGCAGACTCCAGGGGCTTGCCGCAGCAGGGGCAGGCCTCGCCAGGCTGGGTCACACACAAATCCGCCCAGGCGTCCACAGTAAAGTCCTCGGCCTGCTTGGCACCCACATAGTGGAACCCGTCCTCGTTAGCGCCCACCACCCAGCGGGCAATGGAGCGCAGGCTCTCATCTGCGGCAACCTTGACGCCAACAGGCAAACCCACAGGACCCATTGAGCCCTTGACCAGACCGGCGTTAACCATCTCCTCGTCGGTTAGAGGCTCAAAGCCCTTGGCAACCCGGGACGCCTTCAACTCGTTGACCTCATAATGCCCCGGCACAAACAGCACCCAAATCTGGCCATCGGCGTCCTTGCCGGAAAACGCCTTCACGCAGGAAGACTCGGGGATGCTCAAAAACTCCGCCAGCTCGGCGATGGTGTGCACGCCCGGAGTGGCGACCTTGGACATTTCGTCAACCTGATACTCGGTGGGAAGGGGGGATGCAGACGCAATCTCCACGTCGGAGGCGTATCCGCACGAGCAGTAGACCAGGTCGGACTCGCCGGCCTCGGCAAGCACCATAAACTCCTCGGAACCGGAGCCGCCAATCTCGCCGGAGTCCGCCGCCACGATGCGGTAGTTCAGGCCCATCCGGGAGAACATATTAATGTAGGCGTCCCGCATCTGGGCGTAGCTCACGTCAAGGCCCTCCTCGCTCACATCAAAGGAGTAGGCGTCCTTCATGACAAACTCGCGGGAGCGCAGCAGGCCAAAGCGGGGACGCCGCTCGTCTCGGAACTTCAGCTGGATCTGGTAGAGGTTCTTGGGGCAGTCCTTGTAGGAGCGCAGCTCGTTTTTGACCAGGTCAGTGACGACTTCCTCATGGGTGGGGCCCAGGCAGAACTCGTTGTCGTGGCGGTCGTTGAGGCGCAGCATCTCATCGCCGTAGACCCCCCAGCGCCCGGACTGGCGCCACAGGTCCGCGGACTGGACAAAGGGCATGAGAATCTCCTGGCCGCCGTGGGAATCCATCTCCTCCCGCACGATGTCCTGAATCTTGTGGAGCACCCGCATGCCTAGAGGCATGAAGGTGAACAGGCCCGACGCCTCCTTGCGAATCATCCCCGCCCGGGTGAGCAGTTTAGCGGACACGATATCCGCATCCGACGGATCCTCCTTCAGGGTGGGAGCGTAGAGCCTGCTCATCCGCAAAATGCTGGTGTAACGTTTCATATCTTGAGTTCCAATCCTTTTCTATCCTGGCAGGCGGCGCACCTGCACCGCCATCATTACCTGTCTGCGCGCCTTCAGGCGGCTGTCGAAGCGTCCTACCCCGCGGCGTGTCCCGCAGCCGTGGCGCGGCCCCGGCCCGCAGCGCGGCCCCTACCCCGCGGCTACCCCTCCTGGCGAGCTGCAACCTCCTCCATCAGGGCATCCACAATCTGGGACTCCTCCACCTTGCGAATGGTCCTGCCATGGGAGAACACCACCCCCACGCCGGCTCCGCAGGCAACGCCCAGATCCGCATCCGCCGCCTCTCCGGGCCCGTTGACCACACAACCCATGACCGCAACCTTCAGCGGGACCCGCACCTGGGACAATCGGGCGTCCACCTCCTTTGCCAGGCCAATCAGGTCAACCTGGCAACGGCCGCAGGTGGGACAACTGATGATCTCCGGGCCGCGTCTGCGCAGGTCAAGAGCGGCAAGCAGCATCCAGCAAGCCCGCATCTCCTGAACAGGGTCATCGGTGAGGCTGATACGCATGGTATCCCCAATGCCCTCCTCAAGCAGGATGCCCAGGCCGGATGCGGATTTTACCACTCCCTGAAACAGGGTGCCCGCCTCGGTGATCCCGATATGCAAAGGCACCTGGGGAATCTCCCGAGCCAGCATCCGATACGTGCGCACCGTGGTCATCACGTCGTGGGCCTTCGCAGAGACCACTACGTCCTCAAAGCCCCGCTCTTCAAAATGACGGACATACTCCACCGCGGAGGCAGCCAGTTTCTCCGGAAGAGTCAAATCCTCCCTGCTTTTGAGGGCCTGGTCCAAGGATCCAGCGTTCACCCCGATGCGAATGGGAATGCCCGCGGCGCGGGCCGCTTCGATAACCTGATCCGTCTTCTCCCAACCCCCGATATTACCCGGGTTGATGCGCAACTTAGCCGCACCTCGTTTGGCGGCTTCCATGGCAATCACGCTGTCGAAGTGAACGTCTGCCACCACCGGAAGGGGGCTTGCGGCACACACCTGCTCAAAGGCGTCCAGACAATCCCTGTGGGGGATGGCCATGCGTACCACCTCGCAACCGGCCTGGGCGAGGCGCTGAATCTGGTCAAGATTTGCCTGCACGTCCCGGGCCGGTGCATTAAGCATGGACTGCACCACGCAGGGCGCGCCGCCCCCGAGGGGCACGTTGCCCACCATCACCCGTCGGGTGCGCTGATTGGGCTTGCAGGTTTGGGCCGTTTCGCCCTGGGCTGCCACGTTATCCTGGGAGGCCGCGCCGCCGCCCATCACAGTGCTGCATACGTCTACGGATTCCACCAGGTCCTCCTTACCAATTCCCAAACACGAACCGGTTAATGTCCTGATTGAGCATGACCAGGAAGAACAGGACAAACAGGGCCATGCCCACCGCGGACATGACATTCATGGCCCGCTGGCCAACCTGGATACCGGTGATCTTCTGGAAGATTTCCACCACAAACCGGCCGCCGTCCAAAGGCGGGATGGGCAGCAGGTTCATCAGTCCGAGGCTGACAGAGATCATGGCCATAAACAGCATGAACATCAAAATGCCCGCCTCGGCGTACTCCTTTGACATGACGGCAATACCAACCACGCTGGTGGAGTTGGACACAGTCTCCGCGGCGGTCTGAGGGTTGAACAGCCCCAGGATGGCCTTGGCTACCTCAAAAATGTAGCCGAATCCCGCCTGCAGGGCAGTGGCCACGTTTAGCGTCACATGGGTGACGGTTCCATCCGCCAGAGTCACATCCACACCAATCACGCTGTAGATAAGCACGATCATCGCCACGGCAAACAGCAGGTTTACCAGAATGCCTGCAAGCAGGATCACCGACCGCTTCCAGAAGGGCAGGCTGCGATACATCTGGGACCGCTCGGCCTGGTAGAGTTCCTCTGCGGAGTGAAACTCCCGAGGCGTGCCCTCGGCAAGATCAAGCCCCCGTTTCTTATCCTTCAGGGGTCGGGTCCGAAACACGTTGTGCTGGTCCTTACGCGCAGGCGGGTTCACGCATCCCCATTCCGCCAGCTCATACAGGGTGTCAATAGCCTCGTCCACGGAC
>JAQXQN010000161.1 GCA_029101185.1 Eggerthellales bacterium
GCGCCATTTACACCGGCGGCGGTGTCACCATCAACGTTGAAAACGGGTCTTCCTTCAGCATTATCGGTCACAACACTAAAGGTAAATCCGGTCAGGGCATTCAGCTTGATTCCACTGCTAATACTGGCATCTTCGTGAAGGGTGGCAGTTCTTTCTTGATTGATGGAACCAACCGTGGATATGCGAACAGCCCCACCATCTATGTGGACAACTCCACCTTCCAAGTGCTTAACTGCACCGCTAACGGTTCCAACGGCGGTGCTTTTACCGCCACCAACGGCGCGAAGGTCAACTTCCTGGACAATAACGGCCACGGTCTGTCTGTTAATACCCTAGACGTGGACGGCAATTCTGCGGTCACCTGCAACGGGAACTCTTACTATGGCCTGACCGCCCAGAACAGGATTACCGTTGACGGTACCTCAGCTCTGATTGCCAATGAGAACGGCAAGGGCTATACCGGTGGAGGAATCAGGCTGTCAAAGGCTGCAGGCGTTGCCACCATTGAAGCGGGCGCTCAGGTGACCGCCAACAACAACCTTCGCAATGCCATCGAGAACTACGGCACATTCACCTTTGAGGACGGCGTGATTCTTGAGGTTGTGGAGAACGCTGCGCCGAGCGGCTCTGGTAATGGTGCGGGCATCTTCAACGGCGCCTCGGGCATCATGGTGCTTCCTGCCAATGCGATGATTATGCGCAACAACGCATTCGATACGGGTGGTGGCGTCTGCAACAAGGGCACTCTGACCATTCCTGATAGTGTGCAACTGTATAACAACCACGCTGGTGTGGCGGGTGACGACATCCAGAACGTAGGGACAATCACCTTTGGCGCCACCGGTATCAACTGGGGCCTTGATGGGGATCCTGATTGCACCGACGACATTGACGCTTGGTACCTTGACGGGACTGACGCCCGTTGGCAGGCCCATGCAGATGCAGAGGCTGGCGAAGAGAACTACGTAGTACGCTTCGCCCCTGGCACGGTCACTTCTGCAGTGGACGAGCCTCTGAGCCTGAAGGCTGCCCATGGACTGATTGTGGACTATGTGTTTGTCACCGACGGCCCTGACGGTCCTGGCGGAGAGCCCTCCCCCGACAGTGTGGAGACCGGTGAACCCTACACCGCTAAGACGGTTGACCAGCCTGAAGGCTGGACCTTCAGCGGCTGGTTTGTCGATCGGGAACTCACCACTCCCTACGAGGACGGCACCGAGATTACCGATAATATGACCCTGTACGGAATGTGGACCCTCTACGAGGAGGACGAGCATCCTGGTATCGGCGAGCCTGAGGATCCCGACAATCCCGCTGGTCCTGGCAATGGGGGTAATGGCCCCTCTGCAGCCACCGATAAGGGCGTGAACGCCATTGCTCAGACCTCTGACCCCGTAGCTCCCTTTGCTGCAGGTCTTGGTCTCACCATTATGGCTGCTGGCGCTGGGCTGGTTGCGCTGAGGAGGACGCGGGCGTAACTCCTGAGCGGCTCTGCCATTGATAGCAGGGTGGACTGTCATGATGGTTGACCCTGATGCGCCAATCTCGGTACTATAACCCCGCCCCAGGGCATCCGCTCTGGGGCGGGGTTTTGTCATGTGTGGTTATGGCCCCGTCTTAAGGGTGTACCGTGGCGGATCTGGGTGGGGCCATGGCGCTATTGAAGATAATTGGAGCCGGAATGCTTACTATCGGATGTCACCTTTCCACTACGGGAGGGTATGAGGCCATGGGCGAAACTGCCCTGTCCATCGGCGCGAACACCTTCGCCTTCTTCACCCGTAACCCTCGGGGAGGCAACGCGAAGGCAATAGACCCCGCGGACGCTTCGGCACTTGTTGACCTTATGAGGGACAATGGGTTTGGACCTTTGGTGGCTCACGCTCCCTACACCCTCAACCCCTGCTCCGATAACCCGCGGACCAGGGAGTTTGCCCTCTCATGCATGACCGAAGACCTTGAACGGATGGAATATTTGCCGGGCAACTATTACAACTTTCATCCCGGCAGCAGACTCAAACAGGATCCGGATGCGGCTATCGCCATGATTGTCGACACCCTTAATGGGGCCATGAGGCAAGGCCAGACAACCACAGTGCTGCTTGAGACCATGGCGGGCAAGGGATCCGAGATGGGTCGCAGCTTTCAGGAGCTGCGTATGATTCTAGAAGGCGTGGACCATCCAGATCGGGTGGGGGTGTGCCTGGATACTTGCCACGTCCACGATGGAGGTTACGACATCGTCAATAACCTGGACGGGGTCCTTGAGGAGTTTGACAGGCAGGTGGGAATATCCAGGCTGAAGGCCCTACACCTCAACGATAGCAAAAACCCCTGCGGCGCCCATAAGGATCGGCACGAGACCATCGGCAACGGGTATCTGGGGCTGGAGACGTTCAGGCGGGTGGTGAACCACCCCGATCTTGCGGGTCTGCCCTGCATCCTTGAGACCCCCAACGACCTTGAGGGGTATGCCGCCGAGATTGCCCTATTGCGGGATATGGCGAAATAGCCCAAGTCCGTGTGGGCATGGGTGCGCGTGGCCCGCGTGTGGACAAGTAGTGGCTTCAGGGATTGTTTCCGTACCGTGGTTTTCTCGCATTGCGAATGGGATATACTGCATCACTACCGAGGCAGTGCCTTGGACAGGCATGGGCGGCGATATGTTCTGAACCTGGTCAGGTCAGGAATGAAGCAGCCATAAGGGACCGCTGACGCGCGTCCGTGCCTATCCAAGGCACTCTTTTTGTATTGGATAGGATTGTCAGATGGGGTTCATCAATTTCATTCTTGGGCTGCTCAGCGACCCTCGCAGTGCTATTGCCGGCTGGATTGTGTCCCTTGGCCCGGGTCTGGTGTATTCGCCCCTGTTTCTGATTGTGTTCATAGAGACAGGTCTGGTATTTTTCCCCTTCCTGCCTGGGGACTCCCTGCTGTTTGCCGCCGGGGTGTTTTGTGCTGACGGTGGCGGGCTCAACCTGGGAGTTACCCTGACGGTGTTCATTGCCGCGGCCATCTTGGGAAACACTTCCAATTACTGGATCAGCCGATTTTTTGGCAAACGCATTATTGATTCCGGTAAGGTGAAGGCTCTTACCCCTGAGCGCATGGAGAAGTTGGACGGGTTTTTTGCCAAATACGGCGGGCTGACCATCGTGATTACCCGGTTCATGCCATTCTTCAGGACCTTTGCCCCGTTTGTGGCGGGCATGGGGCATATGAATTTTGGCAAGTTCACCCTATTCAACGCCGTGGGCGGCGTGGCATGGGTGAGCTCGTTCGTGCTGGTGGGGTACTTCTTCGGCGGGATTCCCTTTGTGCAGGAGCATTTCGAGGCCATTGTATTGGGCATCGTTGCCGTGAGCGTGGCTCCGGCGGTGGTGGGCGCCATGAAAGGCGTGATTGCCGCACGGAAGGCAAAGTAGCCTCGGGCGGAATTGGGATGGATTCCCCGCATCGGCGTGGGAGCGGACCATGTTTCGCGGTATGCTGACAAGCCAGTTTTGACGCTTCGCCGCGCTTGCACATAGGAGGCAGGCGGGCTGGGCATGAGAGTCTAGGAGCCCTTCCATGTGCGGAATCATTGGCTATACCGGATCCCTTGTTGCAAAAGATGTCCTTATTTCAGGTCTGAAGCGAATGGAGTACCGCGGGTACGACTCCGCCGGCGTGGCCGTTCAGGACGGGGAGGGGCTGCACCTCGCCCATAGGGTGGGCAAGGTGGCAAACCTCGAGGAAGCGGTCTCCGGCGGCTTCTCCCAGGGCACCTGCGGCATCGGCCACACCCGCTGGGCCACCCACGGCCGCCCCTCGGAGCAAAACGCCCACCCCCACACCGCGTGCGCGGACGATTTCGCCGTGGTGCACAACGGCATCATCGAGAACTTCGCCGCCCTGAAGGAGGAGCTCATCCAGGCGGGCCACGTGTTCTCCTCCCAGACCGACACCGAGGTGGTGGCCCATCTGGTGGAGGACGCCTACCAGGGGGACCTGCTCGAGGCGGTGCGCGCAGCCGCGTCTCGGCTGGTGGGCGCCTACGGCCTGGCGGTGGTCTGCGCCGCCGAGCCCGGGGTGATCGTGTGCGCCCGCAAGGACTCGCCGGTGGTGGTGGGCGTGGGCAAGACCGGCGCCTTGGTGGCGTCGGACCTGGTGGCGCTTATCGACGAGACCAGGGACGTGGTGGTGCTCGCGGACGACACCTTCGCCCGGCTCAGCTACCAGGACGGCCGGGGCTCCATCCGCTTCTGCGACGCCCAGGGGCGCGAGATCCACCCCGAGCCCACCCATGTGGACTGGGACATCTCCGCCGCCAAGCTGGGAGGGTACCCCGACTTCATGCTCAAGGAGATCCACGAGCAGCCCCGCACCATCCGCGACACCATGGCCGGGCGCATGGTCAACGGGCATCTGCAGTTCGACGAGCTGAGCCTGAGCGTGGAGGAGCTCTCCGCCATAGACCGGGTCTACATCATCGCCTGCGGCACCAGCTACCATGCGGGCCTGGTGGCCAAGAACCTGATCGAGGCCTGGAGCCGCATCCCCTGCGAGGTGGAGGTGGCCTCCGAGTTCCGCTACCGCAACCCCATCGTCACCCCCTCCACCCTGGTGGTGGCCGTGTCCCAGTCCGGAGAGACCGCCGACACCCTGGCCGCCATCCGCGACGCCCGGATCAAGGGCGCCAAGGTCTTCGGCGTCACCAACGTGGTGGGTAGCCCCGTGGCCCAGGAGTCCGACGGGGTGATCTACATCAAGGCCAACAAGGAGATCTCCGTGGCTGCCACCAAGAGCTTCCTGGGGCAGGTGGTGGCCCTGACCCTCATGGCCATGCTGCTGGCCCAGGTCCGCGGCGGGCTGACCATCAACCAGATCCGCATGCTCTTCCGGGAGCTGGCCGACACCGCCGGGCAGGTGGAGCAGATCCTCGCCGACACCTCCGCCATCGACGCCGCCGCCCAGGCCTGCAAGGACGCCGCCTCCGCCCTGTTCATCGGAAGGGGAATAGGCTCCACCATCTGCTACGAGGGCGCCCTGAAGCTCAAAGAGATCAGCTACCTCCACGCGGAGGCATACGCCGCCGGGGAGATGAAGCACGGGCCCATCGCCCTGCTCCACGACGGCTTCCCGGTGATTGCCGTGGCCACCAAGAGCCCCACCTACGACAAGGTAATCTCCAACATCCAGGAGTCCAAGGCCCGGGGCGCCCTGGTGGTGGCTATCGCCACCGAGGGGGACACGGAGATTGCCAACCATGCGGACCACGTGATCTATATCCCCAAGGTCAGGGACTGCTTCAGCGCCATCACCGCCAGCGTGCCCCTGCAGCTGTTCGCCCGCAGCATCGCCATCGCCCGAGGCTGCGACGTGGATCATCCCCGCAACCTGGCAAAGTCCGTGACGGTGGAGTAGGAGGTCGAAGGGACCATGGCCGTTGGATTGGGCGTAGATATTGTCTCTCTTGATCGGATGGAGCGGGTGCTTGCCCGCACGCCGTCCTTTGCCCGCACCGTGTTCACCCCTCAAGAGCAGGAGTACTGCCTGTCAAAGGCCAACCCCGCCCGCCACTTTGCCGCACGCTTTGCCGCAAAAGAGGCCGTTGGCAAGGCTCTGGGGGTGGGGATCCTGTGGGAGGGCATGAAACCGTCCCTAATCGAGGTGGTCAACGACTTCAGGGGCCGCCCCTGCATCAAGCTCCACGGGTACGCCGCCCAGGTTGCCCAGGAGCAGGGGGTCATCGACGTGCCCATTTCCCTGAGTTATACCCATGATGTGGTGGTGGCAAACGCCGTGGCAATCACCAGGGAGTCCCAGGTGGAGAAGGAGAAGCGCAAGGACGTGAAGGCGGAGCTTGCCGCCCAGTTTAGGCAGGCCCGGTCCATTCTTGACGATTTGGGGTCCCAGACCGCAGCCGGGGTGGAAGATGTGGCAGATGCCGAAGCGTCCAGCCAGGAGGTCTCCGATAGGGAGTAGCAAGCGCGCCAGCCTGGGCGCAGCCTTTTCCGGTAAGGAGTAGCAAGCGCGCCAGCCTGGGCGCGCCTGACCAGGGAGGTTGTCATGAGGATTATCTCTGCGAAGCGAATCAGCAAGTTTCTGCCGGTGCTTGACCCTCAGGCCAATAAATACAGCCGGGGCGTTTGCGACCTGGTGGTGGGTTGTGACAGGTTCCCTGGCGCTGCTGTGCTGGCGGCTCGGGCTGCAAATCGGCTGGGATCTGGGTATGTGAGGGCCTATGTGCCTGCGGCGTCGGCTGCGGCCCTGCTGACGGTGCAGCCGTCCACCGTGGTGGCGGACTCTGGACGCTTCGCCATGGATACCCACGTGAGCAAGGTGGGAAAGCCTTGTGCAGTGGGGGTGGGTTGCGGGGTTGATGAGTCCGAAGACTCTGCCGCTCGGACCCTCGAGGTACTCAAGCTATCGGAGGCTCCGGTAGTGGTTGACGGAGGCGGGCTTGCC
>JAQXQN010000162.1 GCA_029101185.1 Eggerthellales bacterium
GTCAAAGAGGTACTGCTTACCACCGATGGTGAATATGCCATCCTTAGCTTAGCCGCCATCATAGGCGTACCACCAGCCGGTGGAATTCTTCTTCCAGGTGCCGACAGGAAGAGTGTCGTCATAGTTGTCCACCGAAATGTCCACTGACAGGTAGCCGGAGTACTTACCAATACCCATGATGGTCATGGTGTACTGGCCCTCATCCTCAGGCCATCCCCGCATATCTAGGCTGCCGTTGCCGTCAATCACGGTAAAGTCGTAGATGATGTAATCCACATCAGGGGTGAGCATACAGGTCTCGTTGGTGTACTTGTCCAGGTATCCAATCTCGATATAAGGCTCATCAAACACGCCGTTGTAAATCCATGCATTGGCAATGTAGTACCCGGAACTCCCATCAACATACAGATCACTGAGGTCGCGGGAGTCCTGCAGGAGCGCAGCCGAAGCGCCAAAGGGAGCCACGAATAGCGCACATGCCACTGACAGCGCAAACCCCACCACAAGGGATCTCAAGCCTCTCATGTCAGCATCCTTCCAGTCAGAAATCCAAGACCTGACCGCACTGCTGGAAATCCAGCGGCCTGGACCTTCCCATCGGGCCAACTGTCGTTGACCGAAGGCAGCACAAGCGGACAAGTCCCCTATCTGTACCTTATCGGGAAACGAAAGACTGCGCATCCCTATTTCATGCATACCGCGGGGCAAAGGTTAGGGACACGAACCCCATCAAAAAAGAGGAGGCCAAAGCCTCCTCTTTTGGTGCAATTGGGATGCCCCAGGCGCTTACTCAGCAGCCTCCACAGCTTCAGCGGCCTCCTCTGCGGGAGCCTCAGCGGCGGCAGCCTCCAGCTCAGCAGCCTTGGCAGCCTCAGCGGCAGCCTTCTTGGCGTACTCAGCGGCACGGGCGGCCTTAGCGGCGGCCTTGGCCTCGCGCTCAGCCTTCTTGGCGGCCTCAAGCTCAGCGGCACGGGCGGCACGAGCGGCCTTCTTAGCGGCTTCCTGCTCAGCAACGGCAGCGGAAGCAGCACCGAAGCGGTCAGCGAAGCGCTGGACGCGTCCGCCAGTGTCAATCAGCTTCTGGGTGCCGGTGTAGAAAGGATGGCAGGCGTTGCACATTTCAACGCGCAGCTCAGACTTGGTGGAACGAGTGACGAAGGTGTTGCCGCAGGAGCAACGAACGGTGCACTCCACATATTCGGGATGGATACCCTGCTTCATGATGGTTTCTCCTTAAATAAGAGCGTCTTGGTTTCCGACCAAGACAAGACAGCCTTGGCATGATAGCACAGACCCCCCATGGCACCAACAGGCAAGTTGTGTTGATTCTGGGGTGACCAGGGCTTGCAGGCCGGCTTGCAGACGGCAGGTGCCCCAGCCCTATGGCCGGGGCTGCTGGTCAGGACGCTTCGCCTCCTTGGAAGCCTGGGCCTCGGATAAGGCATCCACCCAGTCCTGGGGGGACATCTCCTCCCGATGCCCCTCCTGAATCTTGGCGAACAGCCGTGCCACCTCCTCCGCATGGGCGGCATTGGCCTCCTGGGCGCGGCGCACCCGCTCGCAGTGGCGCTCCTCCCACTGCTCCTGAAGCTGATGGGCGTGCTCCGACCGCTGGTGGGCCCGGTCCTCCATCTTGCGGCGATGTGCCACCATGCGCTCAAGGGCAACGTGGTCCGCAACGATTCCCCGCAGGTCAGAGGGGTTAGCGGCAATCTCTCGGGCGGCCTGTACCGGAGCAAAGCCCGCCACCCCGGAGGCCACGGACGCTAGCAGGGGCATAAGAAACACCGTAATGGCCCCCGAGCATACCAGCACCGATGCGGTGGACTGAGCCAGGGCGCCGGCGTTGACCGCCACGCTGGTCACCGCCACAATCAGGGGCAGGGCGGTGGTGCAGTACAGCGCAACACTGGCCCGGCCCGCAGGCGAGAAGTTGTTCTGGGGGTCAAGGGACATAGATATATGTATGGGCAGGGCCCGAACCAGCAGCAGCACCACCACAAATCCCAGCAGCAACCGGGGCGAAGCGGCCACCGCCGTCAGGTCAATGTTGGCACCGGAGACCACAAAAAACAGGGGCACGAAGAAACCGTAGGCCATGGCCTCCAGCTTGTACTCAAGCTTCTCAGAGCCTTCGGGGATGATGTATCTCAGCACGAAGCCTGCGGCGAAGGCGCCCAACACGATATCCAGATCCGCTAGGGCAGACACCGCCACCAAAGCGATGACCAGAAACACCACCCAGCGCACCAGAGGCTGGGAGGCGGTGTCTCGCTTGTCCTGCAGAAACGTAACGATAACCGCACCTGCAGCCCTGGCCTTGGCGGGCACGATTGCCATGACCACCGCCAACGCGCCAAAGGCCACCAGGATCAAAGCCGTCTGCCAGCTGGCCCGGGAGGACAGCAGCAGGGCCATGGCCAGCACTGGGGCAAGCTCTCCCCAGGTGCCATAGGCCAGCACCGAATTACCCATGGCGGTTCCCATAAGGTCCCGCTCCTTCAGGATGGGCATAAGGGTGCCCAAAGCCGTGGTGGTCAGGGCGATTGCCAGGGCAAAGTAGGTGATAGGGTCTGCGTTGTGGCCAAGCTCTTCCATACGGCCGAGCAGCAGGGCCACCACCCCGAATCCTATGACGAAGCTTACCGCCCAGGTGGCAAGCCCCCGCTTGCCCTCTCTACCCGTGATGACCTTAGGGTCAATCTCGTATCCCGCGAGGAGAAAGAGAAACGAAAGGCCCAGATCCGAAATGAGCCCCACGGAGTCGGACACCTGCACCACCCCTGCCATATGGGGCCCAAGCAAGGCCCCGGCCACCAGGAGGAACACCACCTCTGGAATGGGCTTTTTGGGTATGGCGTGGGCGATGATGGGACAGGCGGCAGACACCAGGCAGATCACCGCAAGGGAGATAAGGTCCGAGGTCATGACATGCTCGTATCCTGTCCGGCGGTCTTGTCTTGAGCAGCGGCCACGTTCTGTGAGGAAGCCGTATCTGCAGCCACGAACTTCTTGAAGAAGTCCGTACGGGGAGGCAGCTCCTTGCACAAGTGCCCACCGGCAGGCAGCAGGTCGGATACGGACTCAGCCACGTCCTCAGGACCAAAGAGCTCTGCGTTGCCCTCAAACCCAGCAGACCAGGAGAACATCTGCTGCGCAGGCAGGTTGCAGTATTCCGCGATCATCTCACAGCCCCGGGGAGCAATGGGATGCATAAGCAGGGCACACACGCGCAGCAGATAGAAGCTGTCGGCTAGAGTCTGGCGGCGGACTCTGGACGCTTCGCCATCCTCTAACTTCTGAGCCTGGGTGATGCCGTCGGTCCACCACTTGTTTGACCAGCGGATGAATTCGTCAGCTGCGGCCTGGGCAGTATGGAACTCGGTGAGGTACATGGCCTGCTCGAAGTCGGCCAGGGCCTGATGGGCCCGGGAGATTACCTGGGGGTCAGGAGTATCAAGGGGCATCATGCCGCCGAAGCTCTTCTGGGCCTCGTAGAAGCAGCTGCGAGCAAGGCGATTAAGGACGTTGGTGAGCAGGGTGCCCTCCTTGAGTACTGGGTCGGCCACCCGAGGGTCGGTGCGCTTGGCGGGATCCGGATCCCAGGGTTTGGGCTTAAATCCCACGGATTTCTGGCCCAGGCCCAAGGCGAGCCAATGGGCGCGGAGGGTGTCCACGGTGTAATGCTCAAGAAGTTCGTCGGCGGAAGGGGGCTTGTTGGCACCGGAGCTGGAGGCCTTGTCCTTGCCGAAGAGGATGTGATGGTTGGCAATCAGCAGGCTCTGCTGCAGCTGGCCGGGCTGGGGGTTGGGGCGCATGGGATTGCCCTCCTCCAGGGCGGACCACAGGGCGGGCTGGGCCACGCCGTAGAAGTACAGGTTGTCCTGGCCGATGAACTGGTAAATCTTGGCGTCGGGGCTGCACCAGAAGTCACGCACGTCTGCGAGGCTTCCACCCCGCTGCTCAAGGGCGGTGGCGGAGAAACTGATGGGAGCCCACAGGCTCTCGGGCCAGCACCACACCGTCAGGCCGTCCACGTCCTCCATGATTGGGACCCTCACGCCCCACTCCACGTTACCAGAGATGCGGAAGGGCACCAGAGCCTTGCCGGTGCGGATCTTAATGCCAGCGCTAAAGAGCACGTCCCGGGCAATGTCGCGCTGGGAGATGTGGCTAAATTCGATGCTGAAGGACTGCTTGCCGCCCTCTGCCGGATGGAAGGTATGGGCGGGCAGTTTGTCTGCCACGGCCCGGTACTCAGGCTCAAGCTCGTTCTTAATGAAAATCACTGGGGGCACCAAGAACTCGCCCACGGTCTTGGTGACCACGGGCCGAATCTGGTCATCCAAGGCCAGCTGATCGTTGTACTCCTGCAGGACCTGGCGGAATGCGGGAAGGTCAAAGTACCAGTTTTCCACGGGGCGCAGCTCAGGGGTGGTGCCGGTCAACGATGAAACCGGCTTGATCAGGTCCTTGGGGTCAAACTGGTGGCCTAGGTCGCATTCGTCAGCGTAGGCCTTGGCGGATTTGCACCCTTCGACAGGGCAATAACCCTTCACCTGTCGGCCGTTGAGGAACTGGCCCGCCTCCACGTCGTAGAACTGCAGGGTGGACTCTCGGTGCAGATGGCCGTTTTCATACAGCTTCTCGAGCAGGCGGTTGGTCACCTCCTGATGAACCTGGCCAGCCCGATCCAAGGCGCTTCCCTGATAGATGTCAAGGGATATATCGTACGCATCGAGGGTTGCCTTCTGACGGTCATGGTTGCGACGGACATAGTCGAGAATGGTGCCCTGAAAGCCGTCGGCCACCTCGTGGCGGTATCCCTCCTGAATGGGGGAACCGTAACAGTCCGTGCCGGAGACGAAGAGCACGTTTTCCGCGCCGATGCGGTCCCTAAGAAAGCGGGCGTAGCAGTCTGCGGGCACGAACACGCCGGCCACGTGGCCGAAGTGCAGGGATTTGTTTCCGTAGGGCATACCGGAAGTCACCACTGCCCGAGCGGGCCAGGATTGTCTGCTTTCAAAACCCATAGGTGAATCCTCCTTGGTGATGGTGGGGTCAAGCGCGTTACATAATAAATGACTGGGGCCAAATACTGGCAGGAAACCCCTAAGGCTTCACGCGTTCCATGGTTTCGAAGGGGAGTTGGTGGGGTGCGTGCTCTAGAGTGGCGGGGCGTCTGCGGGCGGCGGGGTCGGCCGCGGGCGGCGGGGCGTTCGCGGGCGGCGGCTTTTCGAGCGCCGAAGCCTCCCCGTCGCGTACAATATGCCCATGACGAACCGTAACCAACATTGCAACAGCCAGCTGGCAAACCCCGACCGGGCAGTTGACGCGTGCGCCCGGGTGTCCGATGCGTGCACCAGGTCGGACGGAGCCCGAGCCTCCGATGAACGCAACCGGGCGGGACGCTTCGACAGGCGATTCAAATATCGAGCGGTGCTCCCCATCATTCGCGCTGCAGGCCTGGGGTATGCGACCGTGGTGTTTGCCCTGGTCTTTTTGGGGGCCAGCGCCACAATGGCCTGGGTGGAGCCGAATTTGAGTTTCGGAAACTGCACGTGGATCTGCTTTCAGGCGGTTTCCACCATCGGATTTGGCGACATGACCGTTTCGCACGCGGTTTCTCGCGCGTGCATCGTTGTTGTGAGCCTATTCAGCATCATTTATCTGGCGGTTTTGACCGGCGTCGTGGTGGCGTACTGCACCGAAATGATGAAGAGCAGGACCGAATCCAGCATCGCCGCCCACCTGTCTGACCTGGAGAATCTTGACAAGTTGACCCCTGAAGAGCTCAAGGAGCTGTCTGTCAAGATTCGACGTGGGCTGTAGGCTGGACTTCGGTGGCCTCGTGTGGCGTTCGCTGGGCTTCGTGCGGCTTTGGCAGGGCTTTGGCAGGTCCCTATGGCTCAGGTCCAGAGCGGACGTGGATGTTTTGAACGATTGGGAGTCATCTGGTGGGCCTCGTGGACGTTTTGGACGATTGGGAAACGTTTTCTGTTTCCCAATCGTCTGAAACGTCCATTCTTATCTCCCAAACGTCGAAAACGTCCATCCAGGGCCCGGATTTGCACTCCCAATCGTCGATTTCGTCCACGACCACCCCGTTTGTACTCCCAATCGTCGAAAACGTCCATGGGCCGGGGTGGACCGGACTGCGGGCCAGGACGCTTCGCCAAACAGAAAACCCCGGATCGGAAACCAGGAATAAACCTGGCCTCTTCTCCGGGGTACCGTCCAACCGTCTCAGGCTTGCCGTTCGGAGCACCTGGTCGACAAGGCTCACGTAGTGAGTTTGACAAGCGAGTTAGACGTAGCGTGCTTGACAAGCAAGTTTGACAAGTGAGCTTGACGAAGTGAGCCAAACTAGCGAACCAGCCAATCTGTTGGTCCGTCAAACCTTCCTGGTCCATCAGGCAGCTTGCGTCACCTGACCAGGAAGCTGGGCAGTTGCCTGAAGGGCCACGTCACTTTGGGAGCTGGACCCTTCGCCACCTGCAGAAAGTCCCAACAGGGAATACAAATCCATGCCGTACGAATCCACCGTCAGGGTCACCACGTCATAACTGCCGGAGATTCCGCCCAGTTCGGCGGCCTTGTCCAGGGCGTCATCGTAGGTGCCCACCTGGTCGGCCACGCCAAGGGACACGGCCTCCTCGCCCATCCAGTACAGACCGGTAGCCAACTGTCTGACCTGGTCTTCCGTCATGCCTCGGCCGCGAGCGACCATGTCAATGAACACCTGGTTGCAGCTGTTCACCAGGTCCTGGTAGTAGGCAAGCTCGTCATCGGTGAGCGGGCGGGTGCCGTAGCTGGAATCCTTGGAGTCTGCCGAGGTCACATTGGTGATGTTGATGCCCAGCAGACCATAGAGCCCGGAGAGGTCCATCAGCTGCATGGCGGTGCCGATAGAGCCAATGGCCGTGGAGCGGTTGACGAAGATGTAATCCGCCTGGCTGGAGATCATATACGCCGCGGAGCAGTTCATGGATGCACTGGAGATCACCACCGGTTTGCTGAAATCCGCCACAAGGTTGGACATCTCCTCGCCGGCCGTGGCGGTTCCGCCGCCGGAATCCACGCGAATCACCACCGCGCGAATGTTGGGATCAGCCTCCGCCTGCTGCAGCAGATAGCGCAGGCCCTCGGGACTGCAGGAGGTACCGTCGTATTGGATGGTGCCGGACATGTTGATTACGGCAACGGTGTCGTCAAAGGTCATAGGCGCGGAATCCGTCATGCCCAGGTTGCCGATGCTCGCCGCGGCGGCGCTGCAGCTGTTTACCGTGACCACGAACCCGATCAACGAGCACACCAGGAAGATGGCCAGCACGATCCAGCCCGCCTTGCTCTTCTTGGGGGCGGAGGCGGCGCCTGCCACAAAGCCCGCGTTGTAACTCTGCTGTTCGATGGGGACGAACACCGGGCCTTGGGCGGCTTGAGGCTGGGCCACTTGAGCCGCCTGCGGCTGGGGCTGAGCCACGCGAGCCGCTTGGGGCTGAGGTGCCGCTTGGGACTGAGCCTGGAACTGAGGCTGGGCCTGGGAATATGGCGAAGCGTACTGGGCCGCCTGGGGTGCTGCCTGAGGTTGGACGTAATGAGGCTGCTGGGGCGCGGCCTGGGCCTGGGGCGCGGCCTGATACTGGGCCGCCTGGGGCTGGGTTACGGGCTGCCCAGGCTGCGGGGTGTTAGTGCGATCATCCATGGCTATCTCCTATGCTGCCAGAATCAAATATTGTGCATAGTAATGCAAAATCCCCGCAGCCTTTATCCCCGCAAGGCTCTGCACCATAATCGCAGCCCGTCGTTAGCGGACCGTAATCAAAATTCGGGGCAAGGGCCCAAGGGGCCAGGTTCCCGCTAGGGGCAAGAGCCCAAGGGGCCAGTTCCCCACCTACGCCAAAAGCTCCCGCACCCCTCGGTCAAGAGCCTCAAGCTGTCGCTGCGCATTGGATAGCTCCTGGGCCTGGACAAACAGGTACGCCTTAATCTTGGGCTCGGTACCAGAAGGCCTGATGACCACCTTCGCTCCTCCCGCCAACCGAAGCTCCACCATATCTGCATCGGGCAAGTAATCAACCTTCGCATCGGTGGGAATGTTTGCCACGGTGTCCACAAACTCAACTCTCAGCTTAGCCATGAGACCCTGCATCTTTCGGGCCCCCGCCAGTCCGGGATACGTCAGGGACACGGTCCTGTTCAGCCAGTACCCAAATCTGCCGTAGAGCTCATCCAGGCCCTGGGCAAGGGTCATGCCACGGCCCTTGTACTCCTTCGCCATCTGGCAAATGAGCATGCTGGCAACCACCGCGTCCTTATCGCGCACGTAGGTGCCCGCCAGGTACCCGTAACTCTCCTCAAATCCCAGCAGGAATCGGTCCGGGCGGCCCTGGGCCTCCAGCTGGGCAATCTGCTCGCCGATGTACTTGAACCCCGTAGGGGTGCGCCGCAGCTCAAATCCGTAGCACTCCGCCAGCGCGTCGGTCATGGCCGACGACACCAACGTGGTCACAACCACACATTCGGCCAGGTCGCGGCCTTGGGCCAAGGCGTGACGACACAGATAATCCGTAAGAAGGATGCCCATTTCGTTGCCGGTGATGAGGCGGTATCCATCGGATGACGAAGCGTCCTGGCACGCCACGCCAACCCGATCCGCATCTG
>JAQXQN010000163.1 GCA_029101185.1 Eggerthellales bacterium
CAGCTTGTTGTGCAGCCGGGCAGGAAATGATGATGGGCCGCATCGGAGTTGATCCGATGCGGCCCTTCTTAGTGTGCATGGCGGGTGATGCAGCTCAGTTCACTTCGCCAGCAAGTGCGTGTTGCGGACTAGTCCAGTTCGCCAGAAGCCAGTTCCTTGCCCAGGCAGTAGGGCAGGGTGATGCAGCATGCGCCGTAGTTCATGCCCTCCATAGCGAAGGTGTAGGTGCCGCAGTAGAAGTTGCCAATCATGCAGCCAGCGTTGTACAGACCCTCGATGACCTGGTCGTTCTCATCAAGAACCCGCAGATGCTCGTCGTTGCGGCAGCCGCCCAGAGAGGTAAGGAATCCGGGGGAGAAAGCCGCGCCGTAGAAGGGGCCGTCGTTCTCGGTGATGGAGATCAGCTTGTCGGCGGTCTTGTAGAAGTCCGTGTCCACGCCGTTGGCGCACATCTGGTTGTAGCGCTCGATGGAAGCCATGGTGGCGTCAACGGGAAGCCCCAGAGCCTCGATGACTTCCTCGCGAGTGTCAAACTTTACGATGCCAAAGCCGTCAGCGTCGGTGTCCCAGCGCTCGATGACCTGCTCAGTGGTGAAGTACTCGCCCTGGGTCCAGTTGATGGCGCCGAAGGGGCCTGCCTGGGAGGCACGGTTCTGTCCCCAGATGCAGTAGGCGGTCTTAGTGGGCAGGTTCTGGATGGTGACGCAGGCGAATCCACCCAACACGTCCTCGTTGAAGAAGCGTTGGCCCTGGTAGTCGCACATGAAGCCGGTGTGGTTGGTGTAGGGCTGGTCGCCGGGGAGGTTGGGACGGCCGAGCATGATGTTATTGGGGGCCTTCTGCCATGCGGCGCCCACCCACAGCTCCATCTTGTGGCCGTCGCCAGGCATGAGGCCGCCCATCCAGATGCCCTGGTCGTAGTTGACTGGGGTGGTGAAGTCGCACAGCTCCACAGCCTGGGGGCAGTACTTCATCATCATGTCCTTGTCATGGGAGAAGTCGCCGGTGGCCATGATGATGGCTTTGGTGCCTACATATTTGGTGTAGGTACCGGAGGCGTCGGCGGCGATAACCGCGTCAACGCGGCCGGTGGTGCCGTTGGCAACACCGCCACGGACCAGCTGCTCAGCCTTGGTTTCAAGAACCACCTTCACGCCCAGGTCCTCCTGGATGTAGCGGAACATCTCGGCAGCAATGTAGCCCTCGCCGTTGCCGATGGAGCCTTTCAGCTCTGCATCGTCAACGTAGAAGGCATGGGCGGCAGTGGGGGTGTACATGGGGTCGCCCTCTTTGTACACGGGGCCGGACTCGATGGTGGTCTTGATGCCGGCAGCCGCGGCAATATCGATGATCCAGTTGATGGCCTCCTCGGAGTTGTTGTAGAACTTGTACCAGAGGGCCGGCTTGAAGTTGCCGCCGTTTGCGGCGTACTGCATACGGTAGAACCAGGTGGGATCCATGCGGGGCAACCCCAGGTCCTCCATGACCTTGGAGTACACGCCGTTGTTGGATCCGCCGCGGGAAACAGGGCCAGTAGAGGCGGAAATCAGGATGACGGACAGCCCGTTCTCAGCGCAGGATGCGGCGGAGACCATGCCGGACATGCCGCAGCCGACGACGATGACGTCGGCTTCTTCGATGGCGGCGATGGCGTCATCGGCGATGCCCTCGGGGGCAATCTCGAAGGCCCACTTCTGCTCGCCGGTGTTGACGGCGGCGCCGGTGGAAGCCGGGGCGTCGGTGTCTGCGGCGGCAGGGGCGTCGCCAGCAGGCTCGGGGTCCTTGGCGCATGCGGCCAGTGCGCTGGCTGCGGCGATACCGGCAGCGGTGATACCAGCGCCCTTAAGGAATGAACGACGATTGAGTTCTGCAGACATGTTTCCCTCCTAAGAATTGGTTGCAAAACCTGTAAAACGGACCCGATAATAGCCCTTCCTTTCTTGCTCAAACTTCACCCCGCTGAGGTGAATTTATAAACTCCCAGTTCAGGGCCTTATAAATGCGATTTGCATGATGTGGGGCAGGGCGCTTCGCCATGATGAAGGGAAGGGGAAGGGGTATACTGTCATGGCAAATATCAAGCGCGCCACGGTGTTTTGGGAGGGATGCTGGTGTCGATGCGTGGACATGATGCAGGGCGTCCATGCCGCCTGCGGACAACCGTCATGCTTGCTGTGGCCTACGGCATGTTCCTGACGGTGACCTCAACCGCGCTGTGGGGAAGTGTCCTTTCCGCCGGCTTGTCGGCTGGCGCACCTTCTCCCGAATCCGACGTGGTGGGCTTTATGGCCCGGGAAGCCACCTTTGCTATAACTTTCATTCTGGTGGCAGCGTGGTCTTGGCGTGGCACTCATGGCTGCGAAGAGGGGCGTCAAAAGGCGGACGTACGGTCAGCCTGCTCCGCAGGGCTGTGGATCAGCCTGGTTTGTCTGCTGGCGGGCACGCTACTTGGAGCTATGGGTTCGGACGCCGCGATGCTTCAGTCCTGGGGCAAGGTGGTGTCGGCGACGGCAGGTGCGTTGCTAGGAATCGGATGCGCTCTGGCATTTTGCCTGCTCCAGGATGGGGTGGCAACCCTGTGCGGCGTGTACCAGTCTGGTCAGGTGGTCTTTGCCGCGGCGGCGGTGTCTGCGGTCCTGTACTTCATCCTCAAGCTGGTGCCTGATGGGACCTTGAGCCTGCTGGCGTTTTTCGCTCTAACGGCGGTGCTTTATATTATGATCTGGCGTATTGGCACCATGGCGAAATCTGTGCAGACCAGCATGGGGGCTGCCGAGTCCCAGGTGGCGCAATTCCTAGGGCTGCGCAACCTTTTGCGGGAAATCTGGAAGCCCATGGTGTGCGTGTCCATGTCCGCCTTCATTATCGGGATGATCAGGCTGCGGGCTGCGGTGGATGCGGAACTGCTGGCCCATGTGAACGATTCCGCCATGCTCAGCTTGCTGATTGCTGCGGCGGCTCTTACGCTGGCCTGGCGCGTGATCTATTCCCGGGTTGCCCTGCTTACCCTGCATCAGATTCTGTTCCCCTTGATTGCCACGGCCTATCTGGTGCTCCCCGCGTTTTCAGGGGTGCATGAGGAGGGCTTTATCGTGTTTGCCAATACGGTGTTTTCCGTGGCGTCCTCCCTTATGGTGGTGACCTGCGTTGGATCCTCCCGCCGAAACGGGCTGCCCCATACGGCGGTGTACGGAATCTTTGCAGGGGTTGCCTATACTGCCTTGCTGTTGGGGTCCGTGGTGGGGCTGAGCCTTGGGATTGAGCAGGGAGTATCTCAGGCGGTGATGTTCGTCATTGCCATGGGAGCGCTCTATATCATGGCCATGGTGCTGGTGGTGCCTAGGGACTTTCTGCCTGGAAAGAAGGATGGGGTAGAAGCTGGGCTTGAGCCTGAGGGTGGCCTTGAGCCCGAGGGCGTAGAAGCTGCGTCGCCGAAGAGTTCTGAACCCGAGGCTAGGTTGGAATCTGCGTTGCTGGCGGATTCAGGGCTTGAGCCCGACCGCGAACTCACCATTGATGAGAAGTGCGCGCTGTTATCAGAGCGCTATCAGCTTTCCAGGAGGGAGACGGAAATCTTTCCCTACCTGGCCAAGGGTAGAGACGTGCAGTTTGTTGCCAATGAATTAGTGTTGTCCAAGAACACCATCAAGACCCATGTGAAGAACATCTTCATGAAACTGGACGTGCATTCCCGTCAGGAAATCATTGACCTGGTTGAAAGCTTTAAAGGCTAAGGGCAAAGGGCTAAGGCTGCGGGCAAAGGAAAGCGGCCCGGACACGTGGGGTGTCCGGGCCGCTTGCGTTGTGGGAAGGGCGCTTCGCCAGGCTGCGGATGGGCTGCTGGGAAGGCGATTCGCCAGACTGCGGCTCTGAGGGAATCAGATTGGTTACGCGAAGTAGGCCACGCCGGATTCAAACAGGGGCTGGAATTTGTTGCCGGGGACGTTCTTGTACACCCCGTAGCCCGTGCGCTCGGTGTGGCCCATCTTGCCAAGGACCCGTCCGTCGGGGCTGGTGATGCCCTCGATGGCCAGAACGGAGCCGTTGGGGTTGCCGTTGAGGTCCATGGTGGGCATGCCGTCCTGGTTGACGTACTGGGTGGCAATCTGTCCCTTGGCAATCATCCCATCAATGACCTGGGGGTTTGCCACAAAACGGCCCTCGCCGTGGCTGATGGCAATGGTATGGACGTCGCCCACCTGGCACTTGCTCAGCCAGGGGCTCAGGTTGGAGGCCACCCGGGTGCGGACCAGGCAGCTTTGATGGCGGCCTATGTTGTTGAAGGTCAGGGTGGGGCAGTCTTCGGTCATGGGGATGATGTCGCCGAAGGGCACCAGACCCAGTTTGACCAGGGCCTGGAAGCCGTTGCAGATGCCCAGCATCAGGCCGTCGCGGTTCTGGAGCAGGTCGCGGACGGCCTCGGTGATTGCCGGGTTGCGGAAGAATGCGGTGATGAACTTGGCGGAGCCGTCGGGCTCGTCGCCGCCGGAGAAGCCGCCGGGGATCATGACAATCTGGCTCTTGGAGATGGCCTTGGCAAGCTCCTGGACACTTTCCACAACCGCCTGGGGGGTCAGGTTGTTGATGACCAGGGTGCGGGCATCGGCGCCGGCGCGCTCGAAGGCTCGGGCGGAGTCGTACTCGCAGTTGTTGCCGGGAAACACCGGGATGATCACCTTGGGCCTGGCGATGGTGCCCGGGTAGGTGCGGGGCGTGGGGGCCTCAAAGGACAGGGGCTCAAGGGTCTCGCCTGCGCCGCGGTAGGGGAACACGTCCTCGATGCCATGCTCCCAGGCCTCCTGCAGGACGGCTAGGTCAATGGTCTCGTTGCAGGCCACCATCTGGTATTCCTGGGTGGTGACGCCAATCTCGGTGATGGTGCAGGCGTCGCCATCCTCGGGGATCTCGGCGTCGGCGGAAAGCTCCAGGATGAAGGCGCCGTAGTTGAGCCCCAGCAAAGCCTCGGCGCTGAGGGCTTCGTCTAGTTTCACGCCGATGCCGTTGCCCACGCACATCTTGAACAGGGCCTCCGCCATGCCGCCAAAGCCGGGGGTGGAAACGGCCAGGACACATTCGTCCTCAATCAGGCCGCGCACCACGTCCATGGCGTCAAGGAACCCTTCCGGATCAGGGGTGATACCGTTGGCGGACAGGGCGGGTTGCACAAGGATCACCCGATTGCCCGCGGCCTTAAACTCGGGGCTAGTGACCGTGTCCACGCTTCCGCATGCGGTGGCGAAGCTGACCAAAGTGGGAGGCACATCCAGGTCCTCAAAGGATCCGGACATGGAATCCTTGCCGCCAATAGAGCCGATGCCCAGGTCAACCTGGGCCATGAGGGCGCCGAGCACGGATGCGGCAGGCTTGCCCCAGCGCTCAGGATCATTGCGCAGCTTCTCGAAGTACTCCTGGAAGGTCAGGTACATGTCCTCATGACGGAAGCCGGCGGCGGCTAGCTTTGCCACGGACTCAACCACGGCGGCGTACGCGCCCACAAACTGGTTGGCCTCAGACAGATAGGGGTTGAAGCCCCAGGCCATGCCGGAGCAGGTGGTGGTTTCGCCATCCACGGGCAGCTTGGCGGCCATGGCCATGGAGGGGGTCAGTTGGTTCTTTCCGCCGAAGGGCATAAGTACGGTAGCAGCGCCAATGGTGCTGTCGAAGCGTTCAGACAGGCCCTTATTGCAGGCCACGTTTAGGTCTGTGACCAGGCTGTTCATGCGCTGTGCAAAGGTCTGCCCTTCCCAGGTGGTAAAGAAGCTGGTACCAGGGGTGATGCGCACGTCCTGATGCTTGGGGGCTCCATTGGAGTTGAGGAACTCGCGGCTCACGTCAATCACATCCTGGCCGTTGAACACCATGCGCACCCGGCCGTTGTCGGTGTCGGTGGCAACAGGGGTGGCCTCCAGGTTCTCCTCGGTCGCCAGGGCGATGAACTTGTCCACGTCCTCGGCGGCAAGGGCCACGGCCATGCGCTCCTGGGACTCTGCGATTGCCAGTTCGGTGCCGTCAAGGCCCTCGTACTTCTTGGGGACCTTGTTCAGGTCCACAAACAGGGCGTCGGCAAGCTCTCCGATGGCAACGGACACGCCGCCTGCACCGAAGTCATTGCAGCGCTTGATCATCTCGCAGGCATCCTTGCGGCGGAACAGGCGCTGGATCTTGCGCTCAACAGGAGCATTGCCCTTCTGGACTTCGGCACCGCAGGTTTCGATGGATTCAAGATTGTGGGCCTTGGAAGATCCAGTGGCACCGCCGATACCGTCGCGGCCGGTGCGACCGCCAAGCAGGACCACCACGTCTCCGGGGGCAGGGGTCTCACGGCGCACGTGGTCAGCGGGGGTTGCGCCTACGACGGCGCCAATCTCCATGCGCTTAGCGGCATATCCAGGATGGTACAGCTCGTTGACCTGGCCGGTTGCAAGGCCAATCTGGTTGCCGTAGGAGGCATAGCCTGCAGCGGCGGTTTGAACCAGCTTGCGCTGGGGCAGCTTGCCCTCGATGGTCTCGGAAACCGGGACGGTGGGGTCTGCGGCACCGGTGACGCGCATGGCCTGGTACACGTAGCTGCGGCCGGAGAGGGGGTCGCGGATGGCGCCACCCACGCAGGTGGCAGCACCGCCGAAGGGCTCAATCTCGGTGGGATGGTTGTGGGTCTCGTTCTTAAACAGGTACAGCCAGTCCTGATCCTGTCCGTCCACGTCAACCTTGACCTTGACGGTGCAGGCGTTGATCTCCTCGGACTCGTCCAATCCAGTGAGGATACCCTTGGATTTCAGGTACTTGGCGCCGATGGTTCCCATGTCCATGAGGCAGATGGGCTTGCCCTCACGGCCAAGCTCTGCTCGCATGTCCAGATAGCGCTGGTATGCG
>JAQXQN010000164.1 GCA_029101185.1 Eggerthellales bacterium
GGCCTGTCCTGCGTGCGCCTGATTGAGGTGGAGATGACCAGCCAAGGCCCCGTGTTGGTGGTTGCCGGGGCTGATCTGAGGGATAACACCCCCATCTACGACATCAAGCCCTACGTTCCCTTTACGGACTGCCGCCCTGAAGCCACCTCGCAGCTCATAGAATCCCAACCCTGGCAGCGCCTTGACGTGGTCTTTCCCCCACAGCTGCTTGACCGGGTGCCCGAAGCAAAGCGGGAAAGCCTTATTGCTGTCCTGACGGAGGACCCTCGCCCCGCCCTTCAGACCGACCCTGCCAAGATATTCACCATGGCCTTTGCCGGTCTAGACGTGCATTTTCAGGTTGTCGAAGGGACCCTTACCGTCACCGATGTCACCGATTGTGGCATTTAGGGCGTCAAGAATAGCCCCATCCACCCGATCGAGCCCCGCACGGAGAATCCGGATACGAAAAGAGCCCCGCCAGACCTGCGCGTCTGACGGGGCTGTGTAATTACCCAGTAACGAACGGCGCCAAGGAGCACCCGCAACAAGGGCTCTAGGCTCGCCCGTTAAATGGAATGCTGCAGCTGAGCGGAGTACTTGGGCTGACGCAGCTTCGCAAGGGTCTTGGACTCAATCTGGCGGATGCGCTCACGGGTGACCCCAAGCACACGGCCGACCTCCTCAAGGGTGCGAGGATGCCCGTCCTCCAGGCCAAACCTCATGGTGATGACCATGCGCTCACGCTCGGATAGTTCGTCAAGCACCTTGAGCAGCTGCTCGCGAAGAATCACCTGGGCGGCACCGTCAAAGGGATCCGTGGCCGTGGAATCCTCGATGAAGTCCCCTAGCTGGGAGTCTTCCTCCTCGCCGATGGGGGTCTCAAGGGACACGGGCTCCTGGGAGATCTTCTGGATCTCGCGAACCCTGTCTGCGCTCAGGCCCATCTTCTCCCCAATCTCCTCAGGGGAAGGATCGCGGCCAAGCTCCTGAAGCAACTGGCGTTGGATGCGCACCAGCTTATTGATGGTTTCCACCATGTGCACGGGAATACGGATGGTACGAGCCTGGTCAGCGATGGCGCGGGTAATGGCCTGACGAATCCACCAAGTTGCATAGGTGGAGAACTTGAAGCCCTTCTTGTAGTCAAACTTCTCAACGGCCCTGATCAGTCCCAGGTTACCCTCCTGGATCAGATCCAAAAACAGCATACCGCGACCCACATAGCGCTTGGCGATGGACACCACGAGACGAAGGTTTGCCTCGATAAGCTGCTGCTTCGCGTCAAGGCCCACCTGCTCCACCCGAGTCAGGCGCCTACGCTCCCGACGGTCAAGCTCAATGCCCTCTTCCTCCGCACGCTCAAGCTCCGCGGTGGCAGCAACGCCGGCCTCAATCTTCATGGCCAGGTCAATTTCCTCACGGGCATTAAGCAGAGGGACCTTGCCGATCTCCTTCAGGTACATGCGCACCGGATCTCCCGTGAGCATGGACGTGGAGGCCTCGGGGCCGCGCTTGGCACGGGCTCGGGCGCTTCTGCGAGAAGCCTGGGTTACATGGTTGGTGACCTTGGGAAGCACCACATCGGCACCCTCCGCAGCCTTCAGCTCATCCTCAGGGATGCCCTCAAGCAGGTCATCATCGGACAAGGCGGATTCGGCGGCTTCCTCCTCCAGCGAGAGCTCGTTCGCAGAAGGCTCATCGGTAAACCCGTCGGAGCTTGCGCCCCCGTCCGCGTCTAGTGCGAGATCGTTCTCATCGTCGATTACGGAAGTCAGTTCCTCAGTCATGCACTACCTCTTTCTGTGCTACTGCCTTCTGGGCACGCCAAATAAGCCCAGTAAGGCGTAAAGAACTTTATACCCTATTAGTCAACCAAGTTAAAGCCTGAAAAGTATCTCCTCAAAGTCCATAGAGAACATTTGTTTGTTTTGTAGTACTATCTCACAGAGAGAAAGGAGGTGGCATGGCTGGCGAAGCGTACAGCGCCCAAAAGGACACCGTTCAGACACAAGACATAACCGATCCCTACCAGGAGGACCGGGTGTTCCTATGCATAGATCTGAAGTCCTTCTACGCCTCAGTGGAATGCGTGGCCCGCGGCCTTGACCCCTTCACCACAAACCTGATAGTCGCAGATCCGGACAGGACAGAAAAGACCATCTGCCTGGCCATCACCCCTGCCATGAAGGCCTTGGGGGTGAAAAACCGCTGCCGGGTGTTTGAGATACCTAAATCGGTGGACTTCATCATGGCAAAGCCCCGCATGAAGAAGTACATGGAGGTCTCCGCCCAGATATATCAGGTGTACCTGGAATACATTGCCCCTGAGGACATCCACGTCTATAGCATTGACGAATGCTTCATAGATATCACCAACTACCTGTCCCTGTATGATAAAACACCTCGTCAGATGGCAGTCATGCTCATGGACGCGGTCTTTTCCCGAACAGGAATCTGCGCCACCGCCGGCATTGGCACCAATCTCTTTCTTGCGAAGGTGGCCCTTGACGTCACCGCCAAGCACGCCCAGGACCACATTGGATACCTTGACCACCAGCGATTCAGGGAGCAGATCTGGCAGCATCGCCCCATCACCGATATCTGGAACATCGGACCGGGCATAGCCCGCAGGCTTGCCAAATATGGCGTGGAGGATCTGAAAGGGATCTGTATGATGCCCCCTGAGACCCTCTATCGGGAGTTTGGGGTTAACGCAGAGTACCTGATAGACCACGCCCGTGGATACGAGCCCTGCACCATTCAGCAGATTCACGACTATGTACCCGAGGGCAACTCTCTAGCCTCGGGTCAGGTACTCAGCTGCGACTACACCTTTGAGGAAGCCCGAGCGGTGCTTCGGGAGATGACGGATTCCCTCATCCTTGAACTGGTGGAAAAGGACCTGGTGGCATCCAGCGTATCCTTGGCCGTCGGATACGCAAAAGGCCCTCAGGAACCCGATGCCTTCGGTCAGACTGGAGGGCAAGACCCATCATCCGCACACGCGCAGGGCCACGGCCGCAGGTTTATCGGGCAGACCGGCGCAAGCAGGCAACTCGGCACCGCCACCAACTCCCAAAAGCTCATCATGTCCAGGATTATGGACATCTACGATGCCACCACCCGCAAAGACGCCCCCATCCGTCGCATCAATCTGGGGTTTGGACACATCCTGCCTGAAGAGTATGGGGATTTGGACCTGTTCGCCCAAAGCCCCCAAGCCCAGCAGGAGAAAAGCCTGCAGAAGGCTGTTATTGCCATCAAGGACAAATATGGCAAGAACTCCCTGCTCAAAGGCACCAGCTACTTGGAAAAGTCCACGGCAAGGGAGCGCAATAACCAGGTAGGAGGTCACCATGCCTAGCCCCCACGCGCACGCCTACGGAGGCCCCGATTACCCCTTCGGCCGACCGAAGGCGGACAGAGCCAGCCAATTCATGCCCTTTGCGGCCCTCAAGGGATACTATGAACTCATTCGCACGAAGGAGCGGGTTGTCCAACCCCGGCACGAATCCACCGAGGAGGACCAGGTGCGGATTTCCTCCCAGTTATCCGGGCTGAACAAGGGCGACGTTGTACGCATCACCTACTACGACCAAGACGCCTACGTCACCCTGCAAGGCGCCGTCGCCCAGATCATCCCCGAGTATCGGACCATCCAGGTGGTAAAGACCGTCATTCGGTTTGAGGACATCCTTGACATCGTTGCGCCCGAGCCTGCAGGAAAGGAGACCTCATGAAGCTGCTCAATCTCGTGCCCGTCACCGCACGCAACCTGGTCACCCCTGACGATCTTGCCTATCTGCGCCGGTTCATCAGCCCTGATATCCAGGTTGACCTAGATCAGATCACCCTAGGCTCCCCCTGCATTGAAGACGAGTTCAGTGAGGCTTTATGCCTGCCAGATATCCTTCGTCACGTGATCCGGGCGCAGGAAGCGGGATACGATGGCGTGGCGATCAGCTGCTTTGGGGATCCCGCGGTCAAGGCCGCGCGGGAGTGCGTGGACATCCCTGTAGTGGGAGGTTTTGAGCCAACCTTGTCCATTGCCCTAGGGCTTGGGGACCGCATTGGCATCCTTGCCATCATGTCGGAAACAGAAGGGCAGGTCAGACGCAATATTGGCACCGCACGCCTGGATGGGCGAGTGTGCTGCGTCAAAAGCCTGGGGGTTGGGGTGCTTGAGCTGCACAACCACGAGAGGGCTATTGAGACCACCTACAAAACCGCCAAGGAGGCCATCCTTAAAGACGGTGCAGACGTGATTGTGCTCGGCTGCACCGGCATGGTGGGAGTGGCTAGCGCCGTCCAGGACATGCTCGCCCAAGACGGATGCCAGGTACCAGTGCTTGAACCCGGCGTGTGCGCCCTTTCCTATCTGGCCATGATCACCGCCATGGGCCTGAAGGTATCCCGCACCACCTACCACAAGGTCTCGGCGGAAAAGATCGGATGGGCGTTTGGAGAGTGCGGAGCCTAGACCATCGTGAGCATGTCCCGAGAGCGTACAATGGCACCGTCGGGTCACCCCTCTAGTGGAAAGGAACTTCCATGATTTCAGAAACCACCATCAAGACCTACGACGGCCTCAGCCTCTACGCACGGGCCGATACGGTGGCAA
>JAQXQN010000165.1 GCA_029101185.1 Eggerthellales bacterium
ACGGCCAGCAAGGGCAATAGTTCCGTTTCATCAGGGACGCTTCAAAGCCTTGGCTCATATACAGGGATCGTGTGCCGAAAGTTGGTGTCACGACTGCGTTCGCGAGGCGCGGGCTTCAGCCCGCCCGAGCAAACGCCGCATCGCCCGGAACCGGTTGCATTCTACACCATGCGCATCACGCCGCCTTCCCGAGCCTCTCCTCGATGGCCGCCGCGACATAGACCCTGGCCTTCTCCATCACGTCGGCCGGGATGGGCCGCGGGTCGGCCTCCGACCTCGCCACGCCCCTGAGCGACGCGGCGTCGATGAAGCTCATCTCGAGCCACTCCTCGTTGACGTCGATGAGCACCGAGCCCACCAGCCGCATCATGGACTCGACCGACGGGAACACGCCCACTACCTTGGTCCTGCGCTTTATCTCCTCGTTGGCGCGCTCCTGGACGTTGTTGGTGCGCAGCCTCACGTGGTGCTCGTAGGGGAAGTCGAGGTAGGCCAGCGCGTCGGCCTCGGCGTCCTCGAGCAGCTCGCCGGCATGCGCCTTGAGCTGCGCTATGCGCTCGGTGGCCTGGCGGTAGCCGGCCCGGACGAGCTGCGGGTCGCGCTCGGCGAACACGGCCTTCATCGCCGCCGTCGCGACCGCCTTGTCCTCCCTCTTGGAGAACCAGCCCGCGACGTCGCGCTCGAGGTGCACGATGCAGCGCTGCCACGCCGCCCCCTGGAAGACCTCGGCTATCGCCTGCACGAGGCCCTCGTGGGCGTCGGAGACGACGCACCTGACCCCGTGCACGCCCCGCCTGCGCAGGCCACGCAGGAAGGCCTTCCACGACGCCGCGGACTCGGTGTCCACCACGCCGAAGCCCACGAACCGCCGCGATCCGTCGTCGCCGCAGCCGATGGCGGTGACCACGCCCTTGGACTGCACGTGGCCCTCGTCGCGGCAGTTCAGGTACGTGGCGTCGAGCCACAGGTACGGGAACTCCATCCCGTCGAAGCGCTGCGCGTTGAGCGCCGCCACCTCCTCGTCGAGGTCGGAGGTCATGCGGGAGACGCGCGAGGGGCTCAGCGAGCCGAATCCCAGCGCGTCGGCCGCCTTCTCGATCTTGCGGGTGGACAGCCCCCGCACGTAGACTTCCTTGACGACCGCGACCATCGCGCGGTCGACGCGGGAGTACGGCCTGATCAGCTCGTCGGGGAAGTAGGTCCCCTCGCGCAGCTTGGGGATGCGCAGCGTTATCTCGCCGACCGGGGTCAGCAGCCCGCGCTCGCGGTAGCCGTTGCGCCTGTTGCCCTCGCCGCAGACCTCGTCTGCCTGCCAGTCCATGATCTGGTTTACCATCGCCTCGAGCTGCAGCCTGGCGAGCTCGACGAGGTCTATCGTGCCGTCGTCCCTGAACGGGAAGTTTTGCAAAGCTTCCTTTTCCTGTAGAGTGTCCATCGGTGGCCGTTGCCTTTCTCTCGAATCCTACATTCCGCAAAATGTGATTCTAGGCAATGGCCGCTTCCATCTCAAAGCGGCCCATGACACCAACGTTCGGCACACAACCCGAAGCCGGCCAGAACAGAGGGCAAAATCGCCAATTGGGCGCCAAAAAAGCGTACACAACTCGACTTTGTTGTTTTTAAAAGGCTCATTTTTGGTTTATGCGCCCTCATAAAACGCAAGGCCCCGCCACTCTGACGAATGGCAGGGCCTTTTTGCTTGGCTGGGAGGGGCAATGCCGAGCAATTGCAGAGGAAACTACTCGCTCTTGGCCTTGCTCTTGATGATGGCCATGGCCAGAGCACCGATAACGGCCAGGACACCGATGGGGATGGAGACGGAAGACCAGGTGCCGAATGCCTCATAGGTATAGCCGACAACCAGCGGGCCAAGGGTCATGCCCAGGTTCTGGCCAAAGGTGACGACGGCCAGAATCATCGGAGCGTAAATGGCCTTGGGGATCAGGTCAGGGCCGATGGTGTACAGGGACGGCGGAACCAGGGAAGCGACGAAACCGCAGACAATCAGCAGTGCGGCAGCAGCGCCGACGTTGGGCATCTGGAATGCGAAGAAGTACATGACGGCCAGAGCCAGCATTGCGATGGCGGGAACCCACTTGCGGTTCCTGAGGCCGACCTTACCCATCAGGAAGCCGGCAACCAGAGCGGCGGGTGCGCCGGCGATGGCGTTCCAGCTGATGGCGAAGTTGGCAGTACCGGCGTCTGCGCCGACGATGTCGGTCAGATAGGTGGGCATGTAGGTGGTGATGCCGTAGTAGCCAATGTTGAAGACCACGAAGCAGATGGCGATGGCATACAGACCGGGGTTGGTGAAGATCTTCTTGTAGCTGACCTTCTCGTTGGAAGCTGCCAGCTCGTCGTTCTCCTCAGCAGTGAAGTCGGGCTCGTTGGCCTTCTTGGGGATGCAGAACCATGCCAGGATGACGGCGATGACGCTCAGGGCGTTGCATGCCCACCACAGGCCCTGCCAACCGAATGCCTCGTTCAACGGGGTTGCGGCGTTCATCATTGCAAAGTAAGAAAGCACGTAGGCAACGGTAACGCAGGCGTTCGGCAAGCCACGCTTCTCGGCCGGGAAGAAGGCCGTGGAAACCTGGAAGGACACGACGGAAACCAGGCCCAAAGCGACGCCCTCCAGAGCACGGGAGAACATCATAAGACCGAAGCCGGTTGCAAAGGTGCCCAAGACGGAGCCAATCAGGTTGATGACTGCGGTCAGGACGGTTGCGTTGCGGGTGCCGAGCTTCATGATGATGAAGCCGGCGGGAATTGCGAGAATCAGGCCCAGGAGGCTCATGATAGACATCAGCCAGCCGGCCTGTCCCAGGGTCATGCCAAGTGCATCGCACAGATCGCCCATGATAGGCGGAACCTTGTACTGGCAGGCGCTGTTCGTGAAGTAGATAAACAGGCCGCCGAGCATAGCCAGCCAACCAACTTTGGCACTGTAGATCGGTTTGGTGTTGCTCATTTTTCCCTCTCTTTCTTTATGGATCGAACCTTTGGCTCTATTCAGTCAGGGCTTCCCCCCAAGCCCTAGCCGAGGTCGTTGATGGTGGCGCGCATGATTTCCATAGCGGTGGCGCCGTTCATATGCAGGCCGTTCTTGAACATCAGACCGTCAGGGATGTCGGTGACTTCCTCGATGTCGTCGTACAAGTTCGGCAGGCCCTCGCGCTGGGCGTTAAGCTCCAGCACCTTGGCTACATCAAAGGGGATGAGATTGGTCTTGACCTCCATCGGCTTGTAGGTCATGGAGGGGCAGATGTCGCCGGCGTCGGGCATGCCGTCCAGAGTCGCAACGTCGCCGTAGGTCTCTCTGAGCTCGTCGATGGGACCGAAATCCAAAGCCCTCATGGGGCAGGCCAGTGCGCACTGGGGCTTCTCACCCATCTCAAGACGGTCGATGCACATGGTGCACTTGCTCATCTTGGTGCCCGGCTCGTCGTCGGCGAACTTGGGAGCGTCGTAGGGGCAGGCAGCCTTGCACTTGCGGCAGCCAACGCACTTGTCGGAGTCCACAAGGACGGCGCCGTACTTGTCCTCCTTGAAGATGGCACCCTGCTCGCAGGCAGCCATGCAGGAGGGGTTGGCGCAGTGTGCGCAGGAGAAGGCCAGGGCGTGGAGCCTCAACTCCGGGAAGGTACCGGTCTCCCACTCGTAGACGGTCATCCACTTGGCGGGACCGGGCTCCAGATCATTCCAGTCCTTGCAAGCGGTGGCGCAGGCCTGGCAGCCGTAGCAACGGCTCTGGTCAAAGAAGAAACCACACTGAGTCATCACTACATCACCTCTTCGATCTTTGCGACCTGAACCAAACCTGCGGTCAGGAGGTCGCCGACAATGTGCGGAGCATGCTCGTCGCCGATGAGGAAGTTGCAGGCACCTCCGACATCGACGCCGTTAGGCATGGTCTCGGTGGGCTCGCCGTTGTAGACGATCCACTCACCATGGAAGATGGCGGCGGTGCCGGGCATCATGCGGGAAGTGACATAAGCCTGAAGCTGCAACTCGCCATACTCGTTGAAGATCCTGACGGTCTCGCCGTCGACGACACCGCGCTGCTTTGCATCGGACGGGGAAATCCAGACGGCGTGGCGATAGCACTCGTCATGCAGCTGCATGTTGCGGTCCAGGGCGCCGTGCTGGCGATAAGCGGAAACCGGGGTCACCAAAGACAGTGGATACTGCTCGGCCTTAGGGTTGTAGAAGCTATCGTTGGGCTTCTTGCCCTCCATGTAGGACGGGTCCCAGACGGGCATGGACTCGAGGCCGCCGCGATACCAGGACTCGGTCCTAAAGTCGTACTTCTCGATGACCTGAGAAGAGAACTCGATCTTCTGGGAGGTGGTGGCGTAGAACGGATTGCGGCCGGTCTCCATGTAGTTCTTGTAGGGGTAGAAGGCCTCGTCAATGGGAATGCGGACGATGGGCTTCTTCAGGAACTCCTCCCAAGGCTTTGGCTCGATACCCAAAGCGGCCAGTTGGCCGGTGGGGTCGGCTGCCCATGCGTCATAGGCCTCGTGGTAGAGCTCGTGGATGGCGTCGTCCCAATCCTCAATGGCGACGTCGGCCATGCGGGGGTTGAACTTGTCGACAATGCCCAGGCGCTTGGCGAGCTGGGTGTAGAACCAGTCGCGGGGGCGGACTTCGCCGGGGGCATCACAAATCTTGTCTGCATACAGGAAGTAGTTGCGCATGCCGTTGGGGCCGTACATGAAGCGCTCGGAGCCCAGCATGTAGTTGTCGCGGGTCTCGAACATCAGAACCTGACCGGGCAGGACGATGTCCAGGTACTCGACGCAGCTCTGGTTCATGTGCCACTGGAAGCCCCAGTTGAACTCGGACATCTCCATGGCTTGCAGGCGCTTGTTGCTGTGATGGTGAACGACGGGATAGTTGTTCTCGAAGATCATCATCTTGATGTTGGGCAGCGGTGCGCCCGGAGGGGAGCCGATGAACTCGCGGTACTCCTCTTCGGTAATCTCACCGGCGTCAAACAGCGGGCGCTTGACGACAGACTCGGCGATCTTCTGAATGTTGTGAACGATGGGCGGATCGTACTCGGCGGGAGCCTGCTGCCAATCCACCATGGGGAAGGGCATCCTGGCGGGGGTGACCAAAGAGCAGCCAGTCTGGCAGCCGCCGGGGATGGACAGGTTGCCGGTCATGGCCTGCAGCAGCATTGCTGCGGTGGCGGAGTATTCGCCCAGATGGCGCTTTGCAGGGCCATAGTAGTAATGCAGGTGCACAGGAGTAGACTCTGCGTACAGATGAGCGAAGGCACGAATGGTCTCGGCGGGGATGGCGCAGATGGCCTCGGCCCACTCGGGAGTCTTCTCGATGCCGTCGGTCTTGCCGGTGACATACTCACGCCACTTCTCGAAGCCCACGGGCTCAACCCACTTCTCCACGTACTCGTGGTCGTAGAGATCCTCGGTGTACAAGACGTAGGCAACGGCCAGCATCATGGCCAGGTCGGTGCCAGGGCGGATGGGCAGCCACTGATCGCCCAGGGTCTCAGCGGAGTTGGTGTAACGCGGGTCGATGACAATGACCTTGGCGCCCTTCTCCTTGGCCAGCTTCATGTAGTAAGAGACAGATCCGTACCAGCCAATCAACGGGTCCATACCCCAGATGACGATGAGCTTGGAGTTGAGCAGGTCAGGGGCCTCAAAGCCCACGCACAGGTCAGTCTTGCCATGGAAGGCGCCGACCATGTCAAAGCCCAAATGTAGCTTCTCGCCCAGAGTGGTACCGGAGCAGGAGTTGTCGCCCCAAGCCTTCATGCCGACGCCGAACCAAGGTGCCAGCTTGAAGCCGCACTCCTCAAAGCAGTCGTCGGTGGTGTGGGCCAGGAAGTACGGGCCGTACTTCTCCTTGAATTCAATCAGCTTGTCAGCGATGGTGTCGATGGCCTCGTCCCAGCTGATGCGCTCAAAGTGACCGTTGCCGGGGCCGTGGCCGCCGATGCGCTTCATGGGGTAGAGAATGCGGGTATCGGCCTCGATCTCGCCCTTCCAGGCGTGGCCCATAGCACAGGGACGCATCTGAACCATGCCCTCGCGCAGAGCCTGGTCGCCGACGTCTTCACGCGGGCATCCGGGATTGATGCTGTCGTCCGCGGAAATAGAAATCAGTTTTCCATCCTTGACCTCGCACTTGAGGATGCAGCTTGCATCCCAGCAGCCGTTCTGCGCGCAGCAGGTGTACTTGAACTCAGTGCCCTCGTGCTTTGCAGAAAGACCCTCGACGATCTTGGATGACCTCTCGTTTTCCATTTCCCCTCCTTTCAAAATCCTTTGCATGTGTTTGCGTGGCTGGATATCCGAGGCAAACGATATGGAGGCGGAAAATGGAAATGTTTATTCTTGAAAAACTATGGTTTCTATCAGCGTTTTTTCATTTTTGATTGTTCTGAATTTCGAAATATTACGGTTTGAGCTCACAAACGAAAACGTGTAGGTATCATGAAGATGACCAAGGGGGGTCATCATGAAAAGAAATTATGTCGAGCTGCTGAACAAGCCGCTGATTCTTAACTCGGTGACGATGGGCCGTCTGGCAGCAAGCGAAAACGAGCTTATCCGCGCCGACGAGATGATCTCGCGCCATCCTCTTCTCCCCGCCATCCGACATCAGATGCTCAGAGTCGAGGCTTTGGCCTCCGTGGCCGTGGAAGGCTCGAAGATCGCCTATGACGACCTGGCGAAGCTGGAATTTTTCTCCCATAACTCCCCGCACTCTGAAGGCGACATCCGCGCCATGCTCAAAAGGGCTTCGCGCCTGGAGATGCTCGATCCCCGTGGCGCCGTCAGCGCCGTCTGCCAGATGAGAGCGTTGGAGTGGATCTGCCACAATGTGGGGCGAAACACGGTGCTGGGATTTGACGTTCTCGACGAAATCGTCACCCGATACGACGAGAACGCTATCGAACGCGCCTGGGCGCACCAGAATGGCCAAAGCCGCGACGACCGACTGAAGGAGCCGGCGATCCTGGCCAAGCAACGCCGTGAACACATGAGCTCCTATCTGGAGTTTTTCAACTCCGATTTGTTCATGCCGTCGACGCAGGCAGAGATCAGCCACGCCATCATCCAGTCCATCGGCGTGGGCCAATGCCGCCAGGACGGCTACGAGCGCCTGTTTTCCCACATGATCTTTTATCGTCGCGGGCTGCTGAGCAAGGCCGTGGCGCCCCTTGCCGTTGGCCCCGCCATTGATGTGGAGCGTCATGCAACGTCTATCCACGGAAACATGGGTGCGCTGTCTAAGCACGACGATGTGAGCTACTCGCAGTTCGACTTCAACTCAGTGGCGTTTTGCACCTCCGCTCCTGCCCGCACCATGATTGTGGCCACCAGGGGCATCGAGTCCCTGCACCGCAAATGGACGAAGCGACTCAAGGCGGAGGGAAAGCACGACACGCTCAACGCGTTAATGGAGCTGATGCTGGAGTGGAATATTTTGACCATCGACTTCGCATCGAAGGAGCTGGGCAAGAGCTTCTCCACCATCAGCGCAGCCATAAAGAAGCTGGAGGCCGCGGGCATCGTCAAGGAGTGCGGTCTGGCCGACAAGAGCCGCCTGTATTGCGCACCAGACGCCCTCAGCTTCTTTGAGTCGCTACTGAGAAAGGTCATCTCCGCCAACGCCACCACGCGCGACGAGGCCCTCGCCAAGATCGAACGCCTGGACGCCATGGAGATCTAGGGGGTAACCTGGCCCAGACCTTGGGGGAGTTGGCGAACGCGCGTCCCTGCCGGGGCACGCTTTGGCCGCCGCGATATCCAGAACCAAAAAGCGCCGAATTTTCTGCAACAAAGTGGAGTTGTGTACGCTTTTCGGAGCCGGAGAAAGTCCTTCGAGACCTCTTTTGGGGACTGATTGAGGCGAAGTCGGCCAGAACAGAGGGCAAAACGCCAATTGGGCGCTAAAAAGGATCGTGTGCCGAAATGGCAGTTGGGGCACGGTGAGGGAGAGCAAATCAGGGGCGTCTTGGTCCGAAAAGGTGTTTGGGGCACGAAAAACGGGGCGATGTGCCCTCCCAACCGCCAAAAGGGGCCAATTATTTGCCT
>JAQXQN010000166.1 GCA_029101185.1 Eggerthellales bacterium
CGCGATTATCCCGGTTGAAGCCGCGTCCACCACGATCATCACGGCCATAGGAGCCGCGTCCACCACGATCGTTGCGATCAATGTCCCGGTCCCTGTGAGGTCCACGGTCGTTGCGGTCGAAATCGCGATCGCGGCGGGGACCGCGGTCATCGCGGTTGTTGCGATCATCACGGCTATAGGAGCCGCGGCCTCCACGTTCGTTGCGGTCAAAATCGCGGTCGCGGCGGGGACCGCGGTCGTTGCGATCAAAGTCCCGGTCCCTGCGAGGTCCGCGGTCGTTGCGGTCGCCCCGGTTGTCGCGATTATCCCGGTTGAAGCCGCGTCCACCACGGTCATCGCGGTTGTAGGAGCCACGGCCGCCGCGGTCGTTGCGATCCCCGCGGTCGTTTCGCCCACCGCGGTCGTTGCGGTTGTAGTTGCCCCGACCGCTCCGGGAGGAGCCGGATCGGTCATTGTTTCGAGAATCAAAATCTGCCATGAATTACTTCCCCCACGTGATTGTCTGCTTCTTGATATCCTTCACGCCGCAGGCAAAGGCCTCGGCGTCCATCTCTCGTTTGCCATCGGGCTTAACCCGCTTCACCTCAAGGGCCCCCGACGAGCAGCCCAAATAGAGCCGCTTGCCCACCCAGGCCACCCGACCTGAGCAATCCTCAGGCGCTTCAAGGGGCCAGTTTGCCGCCTCTGCTTCAAGCACCGTACACCGCTTGTCCCCGATTTGGCATTTGGCAGGGTGCCCTTCGCCAGATGCCAACACCCGCGCCTGGTTATCCAAGGCCAGGCATGCGGGATCCAGGTTCAGATCCTCGGGCGTCAGCTTCTCGGCGTAGGTGGCCAAGGAATCGTCCTGAGCGGTCCATGCCACGCCTTCGGGAAGATCCGCCAGGGCCTCATTGAGCCCCTCTGCCGCCAACTGGGCAAGGGTCACAAATGCCTCCTGAGCGCTGAGCGCCTGGTTGACAATGGTCTTCGGGTAGGCGAAAGGGCCGGTGTCCAGACCCGCCTCCATACGCATGACGCATACGCCCAGATAGGGATCGCGCTCAAGAATCCCGCGCTCAACCGGGGCGGCACCTCGCTTCGCAGGAAGGAGAGATGCATGGGCGTTCAGGCAGCCGTATACAGGAATGTCAAGCACCCGCTGAGGAAGAATCACCCCATAGGCAGCCACCACAATGGCCTCGGGAGCCAACTGGGCAAGCTGCTCATAGTCCTGATCATCCTTGAAATTCTTTGGGGTATACACGGGAATGCCCAGGCTGATGGCGGTCTGCTTAACCGGGGTGGCAACCAATGCCCGTCCCCTGCCCCGCACGGCGTCAGCCCTGGTGTAGACCGCAGCACTCTCATGGTCCTGAGCAAGCGCAACCAGGATATCCGCGGCAAACTGGGGTGTGCCCATAAAGACGATACGCATGCTTGGCCCTACTCCACATCCCCAGGCTTTGCGCCCCGGGCTAGCGCGTCCTCATAATCCGCAAGGGCCTGGACGCGGGCCTTAAGATCAGCGGACTCAAAGAGGGTCTTCCCGTTCAGGTGGTCAATCTCATGCTGCAGGCAGCGGCCAAGCAGCCCGTCCCCTTCGATCTCCCACTGGGTGCCCTCAAGGTCAAAGTACCTGACTACGGCAATCTCTCGGCGAGTGATGGGAACGGTAATACCGGGGCAGGACAGACAACCCTCGCCCTCGGTGACAAGACGGCCCCGAGTCTCAACCAACTCAGGATTGACCAGCACAATCGGGTCACGGCGACCCTCATCCTGGTCGCAATCAACCACAATCAGACGCTTTTTGACGCCCACCTGGGGGGCGGCGATTCCACATCCAGAGTTCTTATACATGGTCTTGGCCATCTGCTTGGCCAGTTTTGGCAGGGTCTTGTCCGCAAGGTCGCATTCCTCGCACACCTGCAGCAGCCCTTCATCGGGATACAGAACCACTTTCAGCGTATCAAATGCCATATCAATCCTTAATTCAGTTGTGAGTCCGGGTAAAGACGGAGGCAAAGAGCGTAACCTCCAAAGCACGAGGTGGGAGTATACCAGAGGTCATAAGAGTTCACTTCGCCAAAATCCCAGGTCAAAAATCCTTCACAGCAGGGAATAGGGATCCACGTCGCAGGCCACGCTCACCCCGCGTCGAGCCTTGCGTTTGCGGATCACCGGCTCGATCATGGCCGAGACATCCGCATGAGCCGGGGCCTTGATCAGGATATGCCAGCGATACTGTTTGCGCACCCGAACAAGGGCGCAGGGGGCGGCTCCAAGGCTACTCCACCCTTCGGGGGCGAAATCCGCCAGCCTCGCATCAATGGCCGCGGATAGAGCACCCGCCTCGTTCCTGACCGCTTCCTCTGTCTCTCCCCAGACCAGCACATTCACCAATCTGCCGTACGGCGGATACCCCAGGGCCTTTCTCCGGGGCAGCTCTGCGGCCAGGAATGATTTACGGTCATATCGGGCGGCGAAGCGTACCGCGTCCGCGTCAGGGGCGTAGGTCTGCACGATCACCTTACCAGGAAGCTCGGCCCGGCCAGCCCTGCCTGCCACCTGCTCTATTAGGTCAAAGGTGCGCTCCGAAGAACGGAAGTCAGGCAGCTTGAGCTGGGTATCCGCATTGATAACGCCTACGAGCACCACGTCTTCAAAGTCAAGGCCCTTAGCAATCATCTGGGTGCCCAAAAGCACGGCGGCACCCTCCTGGGCAAATTCCTCAAGCAGGCGCTGGTGGGCGTCTTTGGTCTGGGTGGTGTCCGCATCCATACGGATGATGCGAACATCTGCACGCTTCGAGAGAAGCTGGGCAAGCTCCGCCTCCACCCGCTGGGTCCCCGCCCCGAATTTGCGCAGATAGGGGCTGGAACAGGAGGGACAGGTGGGATACGCGCTGACCTTGTAACCGCAATGGTGGCACATCAGCTGGTTGCCCTGTTCGTGATAGGTCAGAGACACCGAACAGGTGGGGCATTCAGGCACGAAACCGCAGTCCCGGCACAACAGGAAGGAAGCAAACCCCCGCTGGTTGAGGAGCAAGACGGCTTTGCGGCCCGCCTCAGCCACCTCAAGAAGCTCTTGCGTGAGGCATTGGGAGAACATGGAGCGGGTCCCCTGGCGAAACTCCGAGGCCATATCAACGATCCTCACCTGGGGCATGCTGCGGCCATTGGCCCGCGCGGGAAGGCAGACCCGATGCCAGGTGGGGTCATAGGTGGTGCGGCAGAGGGACTCGATGCTTGGGGTAGCACTGCCAAGGACTAAAGTAGCGCCCTTGAGCCTGGCCATATACGCCGCCACCTCCCGAGCATGGTAGCGCGGCGCACTCTCCTGCTTGTAGGTGCTCTCATGCTCCTCATCGATGATGATAAGCCCCAGGTCAGACACGGGGGCAAACAGGGCGCTGCGCGCACCGACCACCACCCGGGCCCTGCCCGATGAGAGGGCCTCCCACTGGTCAAAACGCTGAGCCGCACTCATGCGGGAGTGCATCACTGCTACAGTTTGGCCGAACCTGGTCTGAAACCGAGACACCGTCTGAGGGGTGAGGGCAATTTCTGGAACCAGCACAATTGCCCCTCTCCCCTGTGAGAGTGCGTGGCGAATTGCACGCAGGTACACCTCGGTCTTTCCAGAACCGGTGACCCCGTCTACCACCACCACGTCCCCACCAGGCCGATCCATACAGGAACACACCAGGTCGAAAGCATCCTGCTGCCCCTGGGTCAAGGGCAGGGACTCTTGGAGCAGGGCCCGTTGGGCAATCTGACCATCAGCCTCGGGAAGCGCAGAGGCGTCCTGACCGTCTTGCTTGGGCCTGCGTCTGCGGGCGGGGGTCTGCAGCTGCCACACGTCGCCGGATTTGACCACCTTGGGGGTGCGCCCAATGGGAGTGAACAGATGGATGCAGCTTGATATGGGGGCGATGTACTCGTGGGCAATAAACTGGATGACCTGAGCATCATCCGAAGAGAAATAGGGCGCGGTAATCACCGAGAGTATCGGCTTAAGGGCACCAGGGTCATCAAGGCTCAGCTGGTGTTGCACAGCAAACAAGCCAGCCTGCCGATCAGACAGGCTGGCAAAGGGCTCAGATAGACCCATGCAGTACCCCAGCGCCTGACGCTTTCCAAACTCTACCAGCACTGCGCAGCCGACGCTGATATCGCAGTCGTCAGGCACCAGGTAGGTGTAGAGCCTATCTAGGGACTGGGTCTGTATGTCAAGGGCGACCGAGGCAAGACGCATAGGGCATAAAGCTCCTACAGACCACAGGCCTCACGCAGGGCGTCTACCTTATCCGTGCGCTCCCAGGTGAACTCAGGAAGCTCCCGGCCAAAGTGACCATAGGCGCTGGTGAGCCGATAAATGGGCCGGCGCAGGTCAAGTTCTTTGATGATGGCAGCGGGACGCAGGTCAAAGACGGAGGCGACGGCCTGCTCTATGCGCTCCTCGGCCACCTGGGCGGTTCCGAAGGTGTCCACCATAATGGACACGGGATGTGCCATGCCAATGGCATAGGCAATCTGGACCTCGCAACGCTTAGCAAGGCCGGCGGCAACCACGTTCTTGGCAACCCAACGGGCGGCATAGGCCGCAGAACGGTCAACCTTGGTGCAGTCCTTGCCGGAGAATGCCCCGCCACCATGACGGCCCATGCCGCCATAGGTGTCCACGATGATCTTGCGGCCAGTAAGACCCGCATCACCCACGGGACCGCCAATAACAAACCGGCCGGTGGGGTTCACATAGATGTCCACATCGTCAGAAAGGGAAACGCCCTCAGCCTCCATAACGGGAAGGATGATCTGGTCAATCACGTCCTGGCGCAGCTGGCCATGGGAGACGGTGTCGTCATTTTGAGTGGAGATGAGCACCTTTTCCACGCACACAGGCTTGCCGTCCTCATAGCGCACAGAAACCTGGGTCTTTCCATCGGGACGCAGATACGGCAGGGTACCGTTTTTGCGCAGAAGGGTCAGGCGCTCGGCAAGGCGATGGGCCAGGTAGATGGGCATGGGCATAAGAGTTGAGGTCTCATCGCAGGCGAACCCGAACATCATGCCCTGGTCTCCCGCGCCGGTCTGGTCATCTTCGTCTTGGGCCTGGCCATGCTGGGCCTCATAGGACTGGTCTACGCCCATAGCAATATCGGCAGACTGTCCGTGGATAGAATTGATAACCGCGATGCTTGAGCCGTCGAATCCCATGTCAGGATTGTTGTATCCAATGGAATCAACCACGTCGCGGACGATAGCGTCAATGTTGATTTTGGCCTGGGTGCGGATCTCACCGGTGCAGAACACAAAGCCGGTAGCACTCATGGTCTCAACCGCAGCTCTGACCTGGGCAAGGTCTGCCCCGGGGTACCCTTCCTGGGCAAGGGCGGCCTCTGCGGTGATGATAGCGTCAAGAATAGCATCCGACACCTGATCGCACAGCTTGTCGGGATGCCCCTCGGTGACGGACTCCGAGGTAAAGAGGTAACTGGACTTGGACATAATGTTCTCCTTCTTGGCACATGCCAAATAAGGCCCTCACGGGCGGAAATCGGTTCGGCCATTGTACGGCAAGCCCTGAGGGCACCCCGTAAGAAACCCTGTTTTGATGGCCCATGCACCCGATTTTCACACCATCATACTCACCTGGGGACTTTTGGTTTCACTATGGGCGAAGCGTGCGGTGCCGCTGAAGCGCACAACCCGTGGTACCATTCCAAGGTTGCAACCCACAGACCCCATCAGACTCGAGGCACACACCATGACAGACGCCAGTCATCGCCCACATTTCCCCGGCATCATGGGACTTATCAATGTTGGAGCGGCCGTGATGGGTGCCCTGTGCCTGGCGGCGCTGCTTGCTGCTAGCGGCTTTGCTGTTGATGCGTACCCCACCTCTACGGTGCGCATCCTTGCTCAGCACTACAGCGCGGAGGAGGACTCCCCCTTCAACCGCCAGGAGCTGGTGGATGCGGCGGTGGCCACAGCGCAGTTCACCGTCAAGGACAACGACACGCAGCGCCTCTTTGACACGCTTGCGACAATCAACATCTCTGCGGCAAGTGCCGGAAGGGGCCAGTTCGGGCAGGCCCCTGATTTGCGGGGGCTTACCCCTGACGAGTCAGGACACTTCGACATCGGGCAGTTGCAGGAGGCCTTTGCCTGCGCCTCTCAGACCTACGTCCTTGATGAGGCGGCCATCAGCCACCTGAATGACTGCTATCAGGTCATATCCAAGGCGGGATGGCTGCTACTTGGATGTTTGGTTCTTGGCGTCGCATGCCTAGCCCATGTGTTCTTCCGCTGCTCACGGCGGGCCTTCGGGCTGAGTTTGGCAATTCCTGCAGGCGGGGTCCTTGCTGGCTTTGGGGCGGCTCTCGCTTGGCTTGCCCTAGACTTCAACGGCCTGTTTGCCGCCTTCCACGGGCTGTTCTTCCAGGAGGGGACATGGACCTTTCCCTGGGATAGCCTGCTCATCTGCATGTACCCCCTGGATTTTTGGGTGGCCATGGGATGTATCTGGTTTGCCGTTTCCATAATTTGCTCGCTGATTTCCCTGGTGGTTGGCATCACGTGCATCCGCAGGTCGCCAACTCCCGCAACCCTTTGATAGTATTGCGTCCGACCTATAAGAAGGAGTATTCATGACGGACACTGTTCGCGTTCGCTTCGCCCCCTCCCCTACGGGAAAGCTGCATATCGGCGGCGCCCGCACCGCCATCTACAACTGGGCATATGCCCGTGCCAAGGGAGGCAAATTCATCCTGCGCATCGAAGACACCGATGAGCAGCGCTCCACCGAGGAGAACACCCAGGTCATCCTTCGGGCCATGTCCTGGCTGGGCCTGGATTGGGACGAAGGCCCGCTTGTTGGCGGCCCTGTCGGTCCCTACCGCCAGACCGAGCGCATGGACACCTACGCACAGGCCCTTGAGGTGCTCAAAGCCAAGGGGGCCGCGTACCCCTGCTTCTGCACCAAGGAGGAGCTTGACGCCAAGCGCGCCGCCGCCACCGAGGCCAACGGGGGCTACGACGGCTATGACCGCACTTGCCGCTACCTGGATCCCGCAGTGGCCGCAGCGCGCATTGCCGCAGGCGAGCCCCATGTATGGCGCCTTGCGGTGCCCGAGGGACACGGCCCCATCGAGTTTGACGACGCGGTCTACGGCCACATGTCCTTTCCCGCGGAGGTCATGGACGACCTGATCTTGGTGCGCACCGATGGCATGCCCACCTACAACTTCGCCGTGGTCTGCGATGACGCCAACATGGGCATCACCCACGTGATCCGCGGCGATGACCACCTCTCCAACACCCCCCGCCAGATCCTCATCTACGAGGCCCTAGGGCTTCCCGTGCCCACCTTCGGCCACCTGTCCATGATCCTTGGCCCCGACGGCAAGAAGCTCTCCAAGCGCCATGGTGCCACCAGCGTGGAGGAATACCGAGACAACGGCTACCTGCCCGACACCGTGGTAAACTTCCTGGCCCTGTTGGGATGGAGCCTAGACGGCCAGACCACCATCATCCCTCGGGATGTTCTCTGCTCCAAATTTGACCTGGATCGGGTTACCCGCAAGGACGCCATCCTTGATGAGACCAAGTTGGCCTGGATGAATCAGCAATACATCAAGGCCATGGACCCCCAGCAATGGGTGAGCCTCAGCGAGCCGTGGCTCATTGAGGCCGGTGCCACCGCCCAAGACATCGCACAACGCCCCGAGTGGTACGCCAAACTCTATCCTCTGATCGCGGAGCGCCAGACCAAACTCTCCGAGGCGGCGGACAAGCTTGCCTACATGTTCTGGGGCGGCCAGGTCACCCTTGACGAGACCAGCGTCACCAAGGTGCTGCGCAAGGAAGGCGCCCGTGCCCAGGAGGCCCTTGAAGCATGTCGAAGCGTCCTGGCCAACGAGGACCTTGCCTGGGAGTGCGACGCTTTGCAGCAGGCCTGTCGGGATCTGTGCGAGCCCATGGAGATGAAGCCCAAGCTGCTCTTCCAGCCCCTTCGGGTAGCAGTGTGCGGCAACATGGTGTCCCCGCCCCTGTTCGAGTCCATTGAGCTGCTCAGCCGATCTGAGGTTCTCGCCCGCATTGACGCCACCCTGAACCAGGTGTTTTAAGCTACCCGGAGGTCTGCCATGAACATGATCACCCTCGGCCAGTACTGCACCCGCCCCCACGGCACCCAATGCACCCGGTGCCAGACCGCCTGCCCCCATGGGGCCATCTCCTTTTCCCAGGAGGGCCTGCCCGTGATTGACAACGAGGCCTGCACCCGCTGCGCGGTGTGCATGGGCGTGTGCGACGAGTTCTCCGCAAGCACCACCAGTGCCCGCGGACTCTACGAACACCTCAAGAAGGTGGCCCTCGCGGGAGAGCTGGTGTACCTGACCTGCAAGGAAAATGTGTTCCCCGGACTTGAACCCGCCCGCAACGTAACGGTGCTGCCCTGTCTGGCATGCATGCCCGCAGAACTGTGGACCCTGCTTCTGGCAGAAAACGTGCCCCTGTGCCTGGCAATGGATCTGAAGTACTGCGACAAGTGCACAAAGGCCCCCCATATCGGAGAGCTGCTGTTCTCCCGCTGCGTGGAGCTAGCGGAAGCCCGCACGGGCAACCAGGTACGTTTCGACAGGGTCATCCCTGAGCTGACTGAGGAGGACAAGGCTGCCGCTGCAGCAGGCAACCCTTCCCATAGACGGGAGGCCTTCGAGAGCGTTAAGGATGACGCCCTTGGTATTGTCAACGGTACCCGGCATCTAAAGAACTCCGACACCCTCAAGCATGTGTATCGAGACCGGGAGCGCAATCGCATGCGAGGACTTTTGAATCTGGCGGACCGCAAGGCGGTTGACGAGAGCCTTGGAGGCGCAAAGACTCAGCGGGTTATGTTCCCCAGCCACAAGATGCTGCTTGAGTCCGTTGCCGCCTGCGATCAGTGCCGCACCAGCGTGGAGATTCTTGCCAGCGCCACCGATGCTGACTGCTGCGTGGACTGCTTTGCCTGCACAAAGGCATGCCCCAGCCATGCTCGGCTTGAAGCCAACGACAAGCTTGATTACGATCCCCGATACTGCATCGGGTGTGGGGCCTGCGCCCTGGCCTGCGAAAAGGACGCGGTGTACTTTGTAGAGGGCACCGCCCGAGACGTGCTGCCTGATTTTGTTGCCCATATTGACCAGCTCAAAGCCCAGGCAACAACCGCTAAGCAGGCAAAGAAACCCCGCCGATAGCCGTCAGGGTCAACCCCCTGGAGTACCCCATGGGGTTGACCCTCTATAATTGACCCGCCAAGATTAATCCTTCAGGTCATCCTCCCCATAGAGCATCCCCTCTATCAGCTCCATTTCCACGTCATCAAAGTGGGGTTGAGAGGGGTCAAAAAACATCTGGGTCACCGAGGGCTCTTCCTCAAGGTGGCAATACGTATGCTCAGGGTCAAGGTTCTCGTGCATCATCTGGGCATAGGTGACCATGGAGATCAGCTTGGAGTACAGGGATATGGACAAATCCCGAAGCCCCTGAGGGCTTTTAGGCAGCGGCGTAACCTTCTGGTCCATGGTGGCATCAAAGATAAACGCGGTGTTCACATCTACCAGGGAGAACTTCTCCGGGTCAAAGGTGGTCTCGTAGGGGATGCCCGCCCACTCCCGAGCATCAAAGAACTCCGCGCTTCCCGCGTTATTGATATGGTAGAGAAAATCCTTCCACCCATAAGAGCCGCCCACGCACTCGAAGGGACCGGCGCCCCGTCCCCCAATGCACAAAGGCGTGACGGGAATGAAGGAGGTATCAAGATCAATGACGCCCTCAACCTCCACATCAACCTCCCAATTATCAACCTCAAGGTCATAGACGAACAGCACCGTGTCCCCAAGGGTCAATGCATCAGCCACCTCCGTCTCCATCCCCAGATGAACGTCGCCCTTGTGTCTGGGCACTCGAGGCTTTGCAAGAAGGTCGGGGCAGTCATAGTAAGTGGAGTCCTTTTTGAAATAGCAGAGAGCCTGGCCGCTCCAGCCAAAAGAGAGGCTGATTGCGTATGCCAGGTCATCTAAAGTCCCGAAGGAATGGACCACCAGCCGACGCCACACCGGCGTATCCAGGTCTCGGATGGAGACCTTCATGCGTACCGCCTGGTCATCTCCGCCAAAGGAGCATCCAGTATCGGATGTCGAAGCGTCCTGAGAAGCCTTGAGGCCGGAATCATCCGCACCAGGAAACTGATACACGTTATTGCCCACGAGCACACACCCTTCCGAAACTATGACCTTGGTTCCAAAAAAGAAACGCAGGATTCCGAAGGTCTGGTTAGTAAGCAGCGCCATTGTAGCGCCTCAGTGCTACCTGAAATCGAGGGTTTTCCTTTCGGGATGAATCGTTTACAAATCCCGTAGGTATTTCCAGACTTGGGAGAGCATCTTTCCCTCCTGCCCGCGGGCAAGCTCCCGCAGAGCAGAATCATCCTGGTCCTTGCGGGCCTCAACGCGATCGGGAGCCGCAACACGTCGAGAGGCAGACGTGAGCGCACCGTTGGAACGCCTCGTAGTGCGCCCCACAGGAGCAGGACCCAGATCCATCTTCAGCGCCGCCGCTGATTTTGCGGGCCGCGGGGCTTTGGACCCTTCGCCATCAGGAGAAATGCTCCTCAAGGGCACCACCAGCTTCCTGGAGGATTCCAGGTACTTTACCCCTTCCCGCCGTTTTGCCCCAAAGGGGTCCGCGGGCTTATCCACCGGATATATGGTGAGGTTGCCTCCGGATACGCTGACCACCTTCACCTTACGCATGTTGGCCCAGGCCCTGATGCGAGCCTTCATGAACAGGTTCTCGGCCTCAACGGGCATGTCGGGGCGCTCCTTCTTGACCGTGTTGTACAGTTCCTCTACCGCTTCAATGGATTCCAAGCAGGCAATGCGCCGATACAGCAGCACCCGCTCATCCGCGTCAGGCACATAGCTTTCCGGCAGGTAGCTGTGGATGGGCAGGTTCACAGTAATGTCCGAGAGGGCCTCGGGCAATCCGGAATCATCCGTCACACCCTCCCGGGCGTTCTTCACCGCCGTGGCCAGCATCTGGGCGAACAGATCAAAGCCCACCGCCGACACGTTGCCGCTCTGCTCCGCCCCCAGCAGACTACCTGCGCCGCGGATCTCCAGGTCCCTCATGGCAACCCGCATGCCGCTTCCCAAGTCCCGATACTCGTTGATGGCGTCAAGGCGTTGCATGGCCTCCTCCGTGAGGCTCACGTGCTCCGGGAACATGAAGTAGGCGTAGGCCTGCACCGAGGAGCGGCCCACCCTGCCCTTCAGCTGATAGAGCTGGGCTAGGCCAAGGCGCTGAGAGTCCTCGATGATCAGGGTGTTTGACAGGGGGTTGTCAATGCCGGACTCGATGATGGTGGTAGACACCAGCACGTCTACCAATCCAGCGTTGAACTCCTCCATGACCCGTTCAAGCTCATCCTTGCCCATCTGCCCATGGGCCACCCCGATACGGGCCTCAGGCACCGCCTGGCTTACCCGCTCCACCGCCTCGGAGATGGTGCGCACCCGGTTTGACAGGTAATACACCTGCCCGCCACGCTGCATCTCAAGCCTGATGGCCGCGCTGACCAGGTCCACGTCCCACTCGCCCACATGGACCTTTACCGCCTGACGGTTAGGCGGCGGGGTGAGGATGAGGCTCATATCCCGCACCCCGGAAAGGCTCATCTGCATGGTGCGGGGGATGGGCGTAGCAGAGAGGGTGAGCACGTCAATCTGCTCCCTCAGATGCTTCATCTGCTCCTTATGCTCCACCCCGAAACGTTGCTCTTCGTCAATGATCACCAGACCCAAGTCCCGAGGATTCACGTCACGGGAAAGCAGCCTATGGGTGCCCACCAGTACCTGGACGCTTCCCTCGGCAAAGCCCGCCAAAGCCTGACGCTGCTGGGCTTGGGAGCGAAACCGGGAGAGCACCTCTACGGTGATGTCGAAGGGTGCAAACCGGTCCTTGAAGGTGTTGAAATGCTGCTGCGCCAAAATGGTGGTAGGACACAGGACCATGACCTGCTTGTGGTCTGCCACCGCCTTAAAGGCAGCCCGCAGGGCAACCTCAGTCTTGCCAAAGCCCACGTCTCCGCAGATGAGCCTGTCCATGGGCTTGCTAGACTCCATATCAGCCTTCACATCCGCAATGGCGGAAAGTTGATCGGGGGTTTCCTCGTAGGCGAAGGCGTCCTCCATCTCAAGCTGCCAGGGGCCATCAGGGCTGTAGGCAAAACCGGACACGTTAGCCCGGCGGGTATACACATCCACCAGGTCAAAGGCCAATTCCTTGGTGGCCTTGCGGGCCTTAGCAAGCGCCCGGGACCAGTCCGCCGTGTTCAACCGAGTACGCCGTGGGGTGGCGCCCTCAGGTCCCACGTAGCGAGTCACCCGGTCAAGCTGCTCAACGGGAACAAATAGTTTGTCACCTTCTGCATATTCAAGCAGCAGATAGTCCCTAAGCGTCCCGTCCATCTCCTGACGAACCATATCCTTGAACAGGGCGACCCCATGAGAGGCATGGACCACATAATCCCCTGGTTTAAAAGGGAAGGTCACCTCCGTGATGTCTACCCTCCTGCGGTTGCGCACCATAGAGGCCCGGCCCTGGGTGTCATGGATGGATACCAGGCCTAGGTGGGCCTTGGGTATCACCATGCCAAGGGGCACGTCTAGATCCACCAGATTCACCACCCGAGGCTCCAGTTTGCCCCCCGGCCCGCTGGCATCATGGATGGGAAAACCGTTGTCCACCAAAAACAGGGCAATGTCTTGCCTGCTCTTGCGGTCGGGCACCGCCATGATGGTCAGGAACCCGGAATCAATAAGACCCCTGAGGCGCACCAGCAGCCTATTGGAGTCCCCCGCCACCTCCGTCCGTTTCACCGGCATCTCTGCATCAAATATGGCCCCTACCCGCATGATGCTAGCAAGGGTTAACCTAGGGCAACCCGAGAAGTCAAAGGAAGAAGCGGTGCAGTACAGGCCGTCAATGGGTATCTGGGTGCCTGTGGCCCGAGATGCCATAGAGTCATAAGCCCTGCCCGCTTCGTCAAACACGCTTCGAGGCTCGCAAAGCACCAGCAGGTTTTCTGAGGTGACATATGAACTCAGAGGTACCGTGGTGTCATACATATGGGCAAGCAGGGCATCGGCACCAGGGAAATCCTCGCCGCCAAGGGCGTTGCCGTAGAGTTCCCGCCACACCGGGCTGATCTCCGCCTGGGGGGCGATAGCCGAAGCGGCCCTGCGCAGCCGGGCCCTATCCGGGCGATACTCCACCACCGGGAAAATCTCAATCTCATCAACCGAGGAGATGGACTGGCCCGTTGACGCCACCACCCTGCGCATTTCGTCAACCTCATCCCCGAAGAAATCCACCCTGAAGGGCCAGGGGCTCGCCCCGGGATGCACGTGAAGGCTGCCGCCCTGGATAAAGAAGGTGCCCGGGCCCTCTAGCTGGTCTTGGGTGTTCAGGTATCCTCGGACAACCAGGGCGCTGGCAAGTTGATCGAAGTCAAGCAACTCTCCTGTGGCGCAGTCGAGCGGCGCGGACATCTCGGAAAGCCGCAGGGGGGCAAAGACCCGCTCAGCGGCGGGAGGCAAGAGCCTGATCAGGGAATGGGCGGAGGCTACCACCACCAGAGGCTGGTTGGTCTGCAGCGCCCAGGCGGCCCGAGCGCGCCTACTCACCACATCCGGGTCCGGACGCTTTGGGCTAAAGGGGGTGTCGGTTCTCGCGGGAAAAGGAGCAATGGATTCCAGTCCCACATAGGTGGCCAGATGCCTGACAAAGGCCTCACAGCCATCCTCTGCAGGCAGTACCACCAGGATGCAGCGGGGGCTTTGAGCAAACAGGGACGCAACCATCAAAGGACGAGCGGAGCCCGCAATACCCACCGCATAGTCCTTACCCGCTTGTACATGGGAAAGCACCTGGTCAAAGGGTTCATAATGAGCCATATGCTCAGAAATCTGCGAGATGATCATGCCAGTCCTTTCCCTGAGACACCAAAAGCCGCGTTGCGCGGCCTGTGGGATTATACCCAACCTATTCGATAATCACGGAATGGTACAATTCTGTAACCAACCGCAGCGCCACCTGCTACCACAAGGAGCACCCATGCCACGAGAATCCCTGACACAGATGCGGCGGCGGGCTGCCGCCATTGAGCAGCGGCTCTTTGCCGTGTATGGCGAAGGGGCCTGCTCCTTAGACCATACGGATCCCTTCACCCTCACTGTTGCGGTGGTACTTTCCGCCCAGTGCACCGATGCAGCGGTCAACAAAGTCACCCCTGAGCTGTTTGCACGCTTCGGCACACCCCAAACTCTAGCCTGCGCCCCCCTATCCCAAGTTGAGGAAATCATCCACCCCTTGGGGTTCTTCCGCTCCAAGGCGAAAAACATTGTGGCTCTCGCCCAAAGCGTGGTGGCGGATTATGGCGGAGAAGTGCCCTGCACCATGGAGGAGCTGCAACGGCTACCCGGCGTAGGCAGGAAAACCGCCAATGTGGTCATGTGCCAGGCGTTTAGGGACCCTCAGGGTATCGCCGTTGACACCCATGTGTTCCGTATCGCCCATCGGCTGCGCTTTGCCACCAGAAACGACGACACCCCGGATAAGGTGGAAGCCAAGCTGCTCAAGATTTACCCCAAGGCAGACTGGCTCTATATCAACCATCAATGGGTCCACTTTGGACGGGAGTTCTGTAGCGCACGAAAGCCCCGCTGCGGCTCCTGCCCCATACAGGATTTGTGCCCTTCGGCAGAAACGCACTAGCAAACCCAGGGTCTTGAGCCTCAGCGGCTACCCCTCAAGCAGCCTGAGGGCCTCCTGAACAATCTGATCCACCGGGGCAAGCACTCCTTGGGCAACGTCTCCGCAGGCCAGCTTACCCACGGCAGGCCCAACGGTGATAATCCCCCGGGAGCGCAGGGTTGCCAGGTTATCCTGGGTGGCGGGGTTCTCATACATATGGGTGTTCATGGCAGGACACACCACCACCGCAGCTGTGGTAGCCAAGAAGGTGGAGGTGGCCATATCATCGGCGATGCCGTGGGCCATCTTGGCCATGATGTTGGCCGTGGCAGGAGCAACCAGCATCAGGTCAGCCTCCTGAGCAAGACCCACATGGGCAATAAATCCATCCCCCTGGTAATCAAAGGTGTCCGTATAGACCTTGCGATGAGTGAGGGCCTCGAAGGTCAACGGCGTGATGAACTTGGTGGCGTTTTCCGTCATGATAACGTCAACCGTACAACCCGCCTTGGTAAGACCGGATGCGATATCCGCTGCCTTATAAGCGGCAATGCCTCCAGAGACAACAAGTATCACGCGAGACATACGGGCTCCTTTCCTCAGACGCTCCGGCATCCAGGCATACATCCAGATGCAACGCCCTGCAAGAACGGGGCCCCAAGGGCCCCGTGGGATGATATGGGCACCCGCGGCACACCCGCAAAGGCCGCCGCGGGTACCTCCTATTTTAGCGCACCTGGTACTGAGGCAGGTCCTGCAGGGCAAAGACCTCAAGACCATCAGGCTCGTCAATCAGGGTGCCCAGGGCGGCCACGAAGGCCCCCGCAGCAGACATAGCGGTCACCGAGGTGACCCCATGCTTGACGGCCTCCGTGCGCAGGAAGAATCCATCGGAGCGGGTTTCCTGGCCGTAGGGGGTGTTGATCATAAGCACAATCTCCCCGTTGGCAATCATGTCCCCAATATTGGGATGAGGCTCGGAGATCTTGTTGACCTGCTCCACCTTAACGCCCCCAGCCCGCAGGGTACGGGCGGTACCCTCTGTAGAGACGATGTCAAAGCCCATATGGACCAAAGAGGTTGCCACGCTCAGCACATGACGCTTGTCCGCATCGCACACGCTGACGAACACCTTGCCCTTGGTGGGAAGCTCATAGCTGACCGCTAGCTGGCTCTTTGCGTAGGCCTCAGGATAGGTGCGGGCAACGCCCATGACCTCTCCGGTGGACTTCATCTCGGGCCCAAGGATCACGTTGGTGCCCGGGAAGCGTCCCCAAGGCATGACCGCTTCCTTCACGCAGAAGTAGCCCAAATCCCTGCTGTCATCGGGCAGGTTCAGGCTGGCAATGCTGCGGCCGGACATGATTAGGCTGGCACACTTTGCCAGGGGCACGCCGGTGGCCTTGCTGACGAAGGGAACGGTACGGGAGGCACGGGGGTTGGCCTCAATCACATAGATGGTCTCGCCCTTGATGGCGTACTGGATGTTGATCAGGCCCCTGACCCCAAGACGAAGGGCGATATCCCGGCTGATCTGGCGCAGTTTGTCCACGATGCGCTGGGAGAAGCTGAAAGGCGGGATGCAGGTTGCAGAGTCACCGGAATGAATACCCGCCGCCTCAATGTGCTCAAGGACGCCGCCGATGTAGACCTCTTCCCCGTCGCAGAGGGCATCCACGTCACACTCAATGGCCCCCTCCAGGAATCGGTCAAGGTACACGGGATGATCCGGGGAGATCTTGGCAGCCTCAGCCATATAGGTCTCAAGGGAGTCGGGGTTGTAGGCAATCACCATGCCTCTGCCACCAAGCACGTAGCTAGGACGCACCAGCAGGGGGAATCCAATCTGGTCTGCGACCTTGCACGCTTCGGCAAAGGAGGTGGCCATACCTGCAGCGGGATAGGTGATGTGCAGCTCGTCAAGGACTGCAGAGAAGCGCTCCCGGTCCTCGGCCAGGTCAATGGCCTCAGGCTGGGTACCCATAATGGGCACGCCGGCGTCCATCAGGGCCCGGGCCAGCTTCAGGGGCGTCTGGCCGCCAAGGGTCACCACCACACCATCAGGATGCTCCACATCCACGATGTCCATCACGTCCTCAAAGGTGAGGGGCTCGAAGTAGAGCCTATCGGAGGTGTCGTAGTCGGTGGAGACGGTCTCGGGGTTGCAGTTGACCATGATGGTCTCATAGCCCGCCTCCGCAAGGGCGTAGGAAGCGTGGACGCAGCAATAGTCGAACTCGATACCCTGGCCGATGCGGTTCGGGCCCGCGCCGAGGATCATGGCCTTAGGCTTGTCTGCGGCAGGAACCTCGCTGCAGGCCACCTGGACAGGGGCGTCAAAGCCCGCACGGTAAGGCTCCTCGTAAGTCTTGTAGTGGTACTCGGTCTGGCCTGCGAACTCTGCGGCGCAGGTGTCTACGGTCTTGAAGGTAGGAACCACGCCCAAAGCCTTGCGCAGCACCCGGACAATGCGCTCCTCAGAACCGGTGAGGTAGGCAATCTGGGCGTCAGAGAGTCCGTATTGCTTGGCGATGCGCATGGAGGCGGCGTCTACCTTCTCGATGGGAGTACCGGCAAGCACGTTGCACACGCCCATCATGGACTTGATGCGAGAGAGGAACCAGGGATCAATGCCAGTCAGGCCATAGACCCGCTCAACCTCCCAGCCCCGACGCAGGGCTTCGGCCACGTAGTAGATGCGATCCTCGGTGGGACGGGCCACGCACTGCTCAAACTCCTCCTCATTCAGGTCGGAGAAGTCATCCTTGCCGTCAGCGAGCAGGCCAGCACGGCCGTTTTCCAAAGACCTCATGGCCTTGCCTAGGGCCTCTTCAAAAGTGCGAC
>JAQXQN010000167.1 GCA_029101185.1 Eggerthellales bacterium
CAGGTCAACTGGGATTTGATGAACTATGCCGGTCCCAATTCCAAGTTCATGCACTGTCTGCCCGCTTCCCGAGGCGAGGAAGTCGTCGACGAGGTCATGGACGACCCCGAGCGCTCTCTGTGCTGGGTTGAGGCCGAAAACCGTAAGCACTCCATCCGAGCCATCCTGGCCTACCTGTGCCCCCGTACCCCCGAGAACGCCGAGGTTGCGGACGCCGCTCAGGCCCGCATGAACGCGGTGCTGGCGAAAAATGGCCTGCCCATCATGGCCTAATGCCTGCGGTCGAGCCCCTGTGATTGTATCCCTGCGCCTAGCTCCCGCGGCAGTCCATTAATGGGCTTTCGGGGCTAGGCCCCGAAAAGGCGGATCACCCCGCGTGCCAGAGCGGCAAGATGGTCGAGGGAAGCGTCCTTGGCTAAGCGGCTCTGGCACGTGCCGTCTTTGGGCCCTTGCGCCCCGATAGTGTTGTACCCTTGAAGCTCTCCGTTGCGTTAGGAAGGTTTACGACCGTGACCGAGCGAGTGAAGAAACCAATCATGTTCCGCCACGGCATGCTTGCCTTTGCGCTGCTTGCCCTGGTGATGTTCGGCTGTGTTGTGGGGCTGGGCTCAGAGCCCCAGATCCCTATGGTGATCGGCTGTGCCATCGCCGGAATCATCGCCGCCTATCTGGGGTTCTCCTGGGAGGAGATCCTGGACTGCGCCCTTAAGGGAATCATGGACTCTATGGAGGCCGTGCTCATCCTCATGTGTATCGGCATGATGGTGGGCACCTGGATTCTCTCGGGGACCGTGCCTACCCTCATTTACTACGGCCTGTCCGTTATCAGCCCCGCCCTGTTTTTGCCTATCGCGTTTTTGGCCACCCTGCTGGTGGGCATTGTGCTGGGCTCCTGGGGCGCCGCGGGCACCATCGGCATCGCCTTCATGGGCATCGCCGCCGCGCTGGGCGTGCCCCTGCCCATGGCCGCCGGCGCCATCATCGCTGGCGCCTATGTCTCTGAGATCGCCTCGCCCCTGACCGACGGTCCCAACTTGTGCGCCGCCGTGGCTCGGGTAGGGGTGTTCGACCTGTGCAAGCGCTTCCTGCCCATCGTACTCATTGTGTGCCTGGGTTGCTGTGCCATTTACTGGTTCATGGGCAACGCCCTGGGCCTGGGCGGTAGCGCCGAGACCGCCGAGACCACCGCGTTGCTTGACGCCCTCAGCCAGTCCTTCAATATTGGGCCCCTAACCCTGATTCCTCTGGTTGTGATGATCGTCTGCATCGCTATGCAGGTGCCCGCCATTCCGGCGTTTCTGGTCGCCGTGCTCCTAGGCGTCATCGAGGCCGTGGTCCTTCAGGGCGCGGACCTTGGCACCGCCATCGCCGCCGCTAATACTGGAGTGGTGAGCACCACCGGGTTCGAGAACATCGACACCCTGCTGTCCACCGGAGGTATCGAGGAGATGCTGCCCACCATCTCCATTGTGATCCTAGTCATGGCCTATGGCGGCATCATGCAGAACTCCGGCTTGCTTGAGGCTATGGTGGAGCCCATCGTTACCAAACTCAAGAGCTTCGGCTCCATGGTGGCGGCGACGGTCGTCTCCGGTACCGTCCTCAATGTGCTGCTGCCCGACCAGTACCCCGCCATTACCATGAACTGCCAGGTGTACGGCCCCACCTACGAGAAGCGGGGGGTTCCTGGCAACGTGTGGTCCAACCTGTGCAACTCCTCTGCAGGCATCACTTCGGTGTTGGTCCCTTGGAATACCTGCGCCATCTACATGGTGACCATCCTGGGCGTTGCGTGCATCGAGTATCTGCCCTTCGCTTTGTTCTGCTGGATGTATCCCCTGGTGGTCATGGTGCTCGGCCTGTTTTTGGGCAAGCCTTTGGGTTGGAACCCTGGATCCGCTGCCGTTCAGGACGCTTCGTCAGACGCGGCTGAGCCTGAGGCCAAGGACGCCCGGACGCATAGCGCCAACCCTGTCGCCTAGGGAATAAAGGCCGCGCCTTCCCAACGCAATCCGTCACGTAATAACTATCCGCCCTGATTTCATCCTCGAGGGGCATCGGGTGGGTATATGCCTTCCTAGGTAGCCCCTAATGGGGGTCTGGCCCCGTGCATCCCTATTGACCTGCGGGATTTACATGTAGCCTTGATGCGGTTGCATGGTGCCGGATCCCACCCTAGCCCCTCGAGCAATTTCCATTGGATTCATTCGAGAAAGAGACCGCCATGAGCGAAATCTCAATAAGGCAAAAGCTGTA
>JAQXQN010000168.1 GCA_029101185.1 Eggerthellales bacterium
CCCCCTTCCGCCCGATCCGACCCCCCGTCTCCATAACCCCAGGCCATTTGTGGAGACGCAGAGAACTCAAACCATGCTTTAGAACCACAGCCCACCGTCGTACAATGCTTCAGTCATCACGAAAGGCAGACCCGTGGCTCATCTCCCCCAGCGACACACCCATAGATCCCGAAAGGCGTCCCCGGGCCAGCCCGGTGCCTTGGGGGCTTCGGGCACCGCGGGCGCTTCGCGCACCTTACATGTCTTAGGATTCTCTTCTGTTTCTCACGTTCTTACTTTCGTTCTTACTTATATACGTAAGGAGCCGGTCCTATTTGCTGCGGCGCTCTGCGCGGCGCTCTCCTCGCTGGCAATCCCACCAAGTCCTCAGTGGATCGGCTACTTTGACGCCCAGGTGCTCATCCTTCTGCTTTGCCTCATGGCCACCGTTTCGGGGCTTCGCAGGTGCGGCCTCCTTGGCCGGATGGCGCAATACCTCACCGAGCACGCATCCTCACTGCGAAGCATCCTGCTGTGCCTGGTGCTGCTCCCCTTTTTCACGTCCATGCTGCTCACCAACGACGTGGCCCTGCTCACCTTTGTACCCTTCGCCATACTGACCCTGGAATCTCTCGGCCAGCGCAGACTTCTTGCCTTCACGGTGGTAATGCAGGCGGCAGCCGCCAACCTAGGAGGAATGGTGCTGCCCACGGGCAACCCTCAGAACATCTTTATCTACGCCCACTACCAGCTTGGATTCGGGGAGTTCGTTGCCGCGTTGGCACCGTTTTGCGGGGCGTCTCTGGTGGGCTGCATCCTCGCCTGCACGGTCGCTAGCCTTCTTGCCGCCAAATCCGAAACGGGGCGCGTCATCCCTCAGCCCAAAACCCACGTGGACAAAATCCTGCTAGCCATCCACGGGGTGCTCTTTGCTCTCTGCCTGCTGTGCGTGGCCCGCGCCATCTCCTGCTGGATGCTGCTGGCGATAGTCGCGGCGGCGCTTGTGCTCCTTGACCGAAAGGCCTTTGCAGGCGTGGATTGGGGGCTGCTGGCAACCTTCGTATGCTTCTTCATCCTGTCGGGCAACCTCTCGTCCATCCCCCAGGTCTCCCAGGCCCTCAGCGCGCCCGTCACCGAGCACGCCTTCATCACCAGCCTCGCGGCAAGCCAGGTAATGAGCAACGTCCCCGCCGCCGCCCTGCTCGCCCCCTTCACCAGCAACTGGCACGGGCTGCTGCTCGGCGTCAACATCGGCGGATTGGGCACGCCTATTGCAAGCCTTGCCAGCCTGATTGCCTATCGCCTGTATATGACGTCTGTCGAAGCGTCCTCTGCCCGATTCATGATCAGATTTGCCCTGGTCAACCTGGGAGGACTCGTGCTGCTCTGCGGCATGTACGCTATGTTGCTATAGCAGTCTGGATACAACACTGCCGCAGGATCCTGTTGTCCTGCGGCAGCGCAAACCTGGCTATTCTATGCACGCAAGAGCCACAAGGACCCGTTGCGCAAGGGGCGTTCTACACGAATCGGAGGAACTTCTTCTTGCCCACCTGAATCTGGGCACCCTCAAGAGCGGCAGGCTCCATGGTGTAGGTCTTTGCTGCCACGGCCTGACCGTTAAGCTTCACGGCGCCCTGGTCAATCATGCGACGAGCCTCAGAGGTGGAAGCCACCAGTTTGGCGTCCGCCAACAGCTTGGCAAAGTACACGGTTCCATCCTCTGCAGGGGTCAAATCCGCAACAAAGGTGGGAGCGTCCTCGGGAAAGCCGTGATCCTTGAACTTCAGATCAAAGTCCGCCTCCGCTGCGGTAGCGGACGCTTCGTCATAGTACGCGGTGACGATGTTGCGAGCCAAGGCGCGCTTGACCTTGTTGGGATGCAGCTCTCCTGCGGCAAGGCCGGCCTCGATGCGGTCAATCTCGGCCACGGACTCGGTGGAGGCCAGGCGGTAGTACTTGACCATCAGTTCATCAGGGATGGACATGACCTTGCCAAACATGTCAAAGGGCGCGTCAGTCAGGCCTATGTAGTTGCCATAAGACTTGGACATCTTGCGCACGCCGTCGGTGCCCTCAAGCAGCGGCAAAGTGAGTGCCACCTGGGGCTCCATGCCCAACTTCTCCATGAGCTCTCGGCCGGCGAGCAGGTTAAACAGCTGGTCGGAGCCGCCTAGCTCCACATCCGCGCCAATGACCACAGAGTCGTAGGCCTGCATCACGGGGTAGAGGAACTCGTGAAGGGCAATGGGCTGGCCGGAGGTGTAGCGCTTATGGAAGTCGTCACGCTCAAGAATGCGGGCCACGGTGAAGTTGCTCAGCAGGGAGAGCAACTTCTCCATGTTCAGGTCAAGAATCCACTCGGAGTTGTGGCGCAGGGTGGTCTTCTGGGGGTCAAGCACCTTAAAGGCCTGGTCAACGTAGGTCTTTGCGTTGGCCTCAATCTGCTGGCGGGTCAGCTGGGGACGGGTGGAGTTACGACCGGAAGGATCTCCGATCAGAGCAGTGCCGTCGCCAATGATCAGGGTCACCTGATGGCCCAGCTCCTGGAACTGGCGAAGTTTGCGCAGGGGCACCGCATGTCCAAGATGGATATCGGGAGCCGTAGGGTCAACGCCCAGCTTGATGTTGAGGGCCTTGCCCCGCTTGAGCTTCTCAAGCAGGAGGCTCTCGGGGACCACGGTATCGATACCGGATTTAATGATATGCAGCTGCTCTTCGGGGGTCATGAAACCTGTCCTTCCATATTTCTATACATATATATAACGTCCATTACATTACAAGCCGCACGAGGCACGTGAGGTGTTCGTCTCCGCAGGGCGAATGCCAGGCCGCGCCTGGCTACCGCGGGCTACTGCACGCCCCGGAACAAATGCCCCGTGGTGCAGCCTTCCGCCTTTGACACCGCGTTATCCCCCTTAAGGGCGATATCCCGGGCCCGAACCGCCCTGCTTACCACCGCGGTGGTTTGCTCGGTGTTCATCAGGGTGGTGTCTACCATCACCGCAGAGACGCCGGCGGACATAAGTTCACCAATGAGATGACACGCCTCAAGCATCACGGCATTATACAGATGGCTACGCCCCGATGAATCCGTAACCACCTGGAACTGGTAGCCCTTCTTATCCTGAATGAAATGGGGGCTCTTACGCCGAGGGCACTCGGAGCAGCGCTGGTTGCAGGGGCCCTGGCTCATCAGGATGCAATGCTCGGTGACCATGACCTCCTGATAGCCTGCCACAATCAGCCCCAGGGGCAGCGGGGTCTCCTGACCCAGCTGCTTAATCTGCTTCATGGACAGCTCCGGGGACAACCAAACCCGTTCCACCCCGAAATCCGCCATCAGCTCAAGGGTGCGCAGGTTGGTGGCGGGGATATGGGGACCCGCCTCAACCTGAAGCCCCTCGTCAACGGCGCGGACCAAAGACCCAAAGGACTCGGCCATGACCGTCTTCTGGGCCTTGGCATAATCCCAGGGGTCAAAGGGGGCGTCCTGGTTGAAAGCGGGCTTGTCCACCTCGGGCAGGACAATGGCGTTTTTGGAAGGGTATCCGGCCTGCTCAGCGGTGGAGCTCAGTTGTCCGGCAACGCAGGCCTGGCCGCGACGATAGTTCCACGCGGGAATATAGACCAGCTCCGCCCCAGCACGCTTCGCCGCACGGGCACACGCGGGGTTGGAGGCCAAGGCAAAGACCTGGCACTTGGGATAGCTCACGGGCCTGGCGGGCGCAACAGCGGGGCTCTTTGGGATCAGGCGGTCCTTGTACGGCGCCAGAATGGCCTCCTCAAGCCGCTTCAGGGCCTGCGTGCGGGCCTTGTGCTGGGCGGAAAACCCGATGCCCAGGCCATCGGCCACATCCACCTCAAGGCTGGAAAACACAAAGGGGGTATTTCCCAGCCGATCCACGTGCTCATAGACCTCATCAGGGGTGACCGCCTTAGTGCGAGCGGCCTCCACCACCGGGCCGGAATGCTCCACCGTGCACCCCAGAGCAGAAACGGTAACGGAGATGGGCTGCCCCTCCTCCATGACCACCCGTCCCTCCACAGGAATTCGAGGCTCGAAGGCGTTGTCCTGGAAGGCCATTTCGGCGTCCCTGACCCGAAACACCCTATCCCCCTTGCCCACGCGGCCCTCAATTTTGATCTGATATCCCTCAGGACCTTCCTTCAGGCTGGTCAGGGTTTCGGCGAAGTGCCCCTTGTTGGTCCAGTACTCCAACAGGTCTCCCTCATGGAGCTGCACCTCGGAGGCCACGTGCACCACCGAGCCGGACACCTTGGTCACCCGACCCACAAACACCCCGCGGTTATTGGGGCGGCCGTAGCTCATGATGGAGTTGTCCCGCTGGCCCTTGAGGTATCCCTGGGTAAAGCCGCGGGTAAAGGCCTCTGCAAGGATGCGATGCTGCTCCTCCGTGGCGCAAATGCCCTGCTGGCGAAGGATGCGGGCGATATCGGCGGCGTCAAGCTCCGTCAAGGTCTCCTGGGGGTTCTCAGGATCGGGCCAGTACGTTTCGGCAAGGTCAAAGGTGGCCTGGGCCAGACGGTCAAGCATCTGGCGGTAGACCCCCACCACTGCATGGACGTACTCGGCGGATTTCATGCGCCCCTCAATCTTGATGCTGTCCACCCCAACGGCACCCATCTCAATCAGGGTGTCAACGGTGCACAGGTCCTTAGGGGAAAGCAGATGCTCACCAGGGGTGTCTAGGGGCGCTTTCTGGGCCGCATTGTGCATGGTGTAGGGCAAACGACAGGCCTGGGCGCACATGCCCCGGTTTGCGGAACGGCCTCCGATCATGGAAGACATGAAGCACTGACCGGAATAGCAGATGCACAGGGCACCATGGCCAAAGACCTCCACCCCCATGCCCAGATTATGGGCGGTGTCGCAGATCTGGGCGATTTCCATCAGGCTCAGCTCTCGGGCCAGGGTGACCCGATCCACCCCAAGACGGGCGGCGGCATTAACCCCCTCCACATTGTGGATGTTCATCTGGGTGGATGCGTGGATGACCGCCTCAGGCAGCACCCTTCGCACCTCATAGGCCAGGCCCAAATCCTGAATGATGAAGGCGTCCACGCCACGACGGTAGGCCTGGCGAACCAGTTCCACCGCCCGGGACAATTCCTCAGGCAGAATGACCACGTTGATGGTCAGATACACGCGCACGCCCCGAAGATGGGCATAATCGCAGGCAATGGCCAACTCATCTAGGGAGAAGTTTCCGGCGGACCGGCGGGCGTTGAAGTCCTGGCAGCCCAGGTACACGGCATCCGCGCCTGCCTGGACGGCGGCATGCAGACAGGCCATGTCCCCGGCGGGGGCTAGAAGCTCCATCTCTCGATATGGGTTCGTCATGGATTAATCCTAACGGTACGGTTTCCAAACTTTGCGAATGATACATCTATAGAGTATCCTGACCTCATGAAACCACGGAGAAAACAGCGCGAGAAACGCGCACACGCAGGACTTTGGACGGCACTGGTTGCAGTGGCGTCCGTTGTCGTCATTGGGTTCGGATTCTACAAGGGCGTCATGTCCCTGATTGACAGCTGGAACGAAGATCTTCCAGCCTGGACAATATCGAATCCTATTCAGAGGCCCGCACCACCACCATCTACGCCAACGACTACGACCCGGAAACCGGGGAAGGCACCGTGCTTGCGGAGCTGTACCTGGAAAATCGGGAGCCTGTCACCATTGACCAGGTCAGCCCATACGTGCTTGAGGGCACGGTGGCCGTCGAGGACGTGCGCTTCTACGAGCACAAAGGCGTAGACATCCAGGGCGTCATCCGCGCCGTATTCGTGAACCTCACGGGTGGGCAGGAGGGCGCCTCCACCATCACCCAGCAGTTCATCCGCAACACGGTGCTTTCGTCCGAACGCAACGATATCACCCTTGAGCGCAAGTGGCGCGAAATGGAACTGGCCCTTGACCTGGAGCAGCTCTACAGCAAAGAGGACATCCTCATGATGTACCTCAACACCATCAACTACGGGGATGGCTGCTACGGCATCCAGGCTGCAGCCCAGCATTACTACTCCGTTGATGCCGCGGACCTGACCATCGCCCAGGCCGCTACCCTGATTGGCATCCCCAACAGCCCCACCATGTACAACCCGGTCACCAACCCGGATCTGTGCAAGGAGCGTCGCAATGTGGTGCTCTCCCGCATGTACACCAATGGGGTTATCACTCAGGAGGAGTACGAAGCCGCTCTGGCCGAGGATTTGAACCTTGACGTGAACGAATCGGACAGCCTCAACGGCATTTACCGGTTTGAGTACTTCACCACCTGGATCAG
>JAQXQN010000169.1 GCA_029101185.1 Eggerthellales bacterium
TGCTGACCCTCGAGCAGATGGGCATTCCCGTGGAGTATTCCTACCACGAGTGCTCCCCCGGCCAGCAGGAGATTGACCTTCGCTACACCGATGCCCTTGAGGCCGCCGACGCCATCATGACCGCCCGTCTGGTCATCCGGGAGGTGGCCGCCTCCCACGGGGTCCACGCTTCCTTCATGCCCAAGCCCATCGAGAACCAGGCCGGCAGCGCCATGCACATCCATATGTCCCTGTTTGACGAAGCGGGCGAGAACGCCTTTTTTGACGGGGACGACCCCGATGGGTACAACCTTTCCCAGGTGGCCAAGCAGTTCATCGCGGGCCTGATGAAGTACGCGCCCGAATACATGCTGGTCACCAATCAGTGGGTCAACTCCTACAAGCGCCTGGTTCCTGGCTACGATGCTCCGATGTACGTGTCCTGGGGCCAGTCCAACCGCTCCTCCCTGGTCCGCGTCCCCCGGTATAAGCCGGGCAAGGCAACTTCGTCTCGGGTGGAGGTACGCACGGTGGACTGCGCGGCCAACCCCTACCTGGCCATCGCCGTCATGCTCGGCGCCGGACTCAAGGGCATCGAGGACGGTCTTGAGCTTCCCGCTCCAGTTACCGTCAACGTGTTCGACCTGACCCCGGCGCAGCGGGAGGAGATGGGCCTTGAGCCGCTTCCCACCAACCTTGCCTGGGCAATTGATCGCTTCGCCTCATCCCAGCTTATGCGAGAGATTCTCGGCGAGGACGTCTTTTCATACCTTATCAAGTCGAAGCGTGCCGAATGGGAGTCTTACCGCTCTCACGTAACTTCGTGGGAAATCGACCGCTACCTGGCAAAACTGTAGGAGGTGCGCGCCATGCATTCCAAGAACATCATCATCTCCTGCGGCAAGGTGATCACCCCCGAGCGGGCGGCGAGCCTCTTTTCTTCCATGGACGCGGAGGTTCGGGCTCTGAAAGTCCCCGCCGAACAGGCTCTCAGCGTGATGCGGGGCGTGAGCATTGACCTTTTGGTGGTGGACGATTCCGAGGGCGGCTGCAATCTGTCCGGGGTGGAGTCTTCTCTTGCGACGGTGGGGCAGTCCTCTCTGCTGCTGGTGCTTGACGAGTCCCGCATGAAAACCGTGCGCATTCCCGTGCAGATGCCCTCCGATTTCGTATGCTCCTATGCCTCTGATGAGGAGATCAAGCTTCGGTGCCGGCGTTTGCTGTGGCCTGGCGAAATGACCTCGGATTCTGATTTTATTCACTGTGGCGCTATGACCATTAATCTGGCAACGTATCAGGTTAAGGTCAACGGCGAGCCCATTGACCTGACTTTTATGGAGTATGCCCTGCTCAGCTTCCTGGTCACCCATCCTGGCAGGATCTACAGCCGCGAGGTGCTGCTCAGCCAGGTGTGGGGCTTTGAATATTACGGGGGAAGCCGAACCGTTGATGTGCATGTTCGTAGGCTGCGAGCCAAGTTGGGTCCGGAGATGGCTCAGCATATCGAAACGGTTCGGGGCGCAGGATACCTCTGGTCCAACTAGGGGTCGGTCTGGCTCTGCACGTCTTCCGGCTCTGCACACACCCCGGCCTTGCGCGGGCCCCCTAAAATCCATATCATACAACAATAGATAAAGCGGGCTTGACCCGCGATGGTCCAGTGTTTGGCACGCGCAAGGTGAGGGGGCGTACGTGGCAAAGGGACTTGCGACTGAGGGACTTGAGACTGAGGGGCCCGCGGTTGAGAAACCTGCGGGTAATACCACGGTAGTAGTTCGATCCATGGGCAGGCGCCAATTCTTGCGCTCCTCCGTGGCCGCATGCGCGGCGGCCCTGGGCGCTTCGACAGGAGTAGCACTGTGCGCGTCAATGGCGGGGTGCTCTAATTCGGAAGGCGCGGATGCTGGCGAAGCGTCCGGCGCGCAATCGGCCGACGGCGCGCAATCGGCCGGCGGATCGGGGCTTGGCGCCCAGACCGGGGACAGCGGCACCCAGGCGGCCGAGGCGCTTCCTCCTGCTCAGCCGGGGTCGGAGGAGGATTTCTTCGTAGATGCCAACGTGAATATGGAAACGCTGGACTTGTACTTGGGTATCCCCGGGGTGGAGTATCGGGACCTGCGGCTGCTTGACGATCCCGCTGACTTTGCCGCCATCGGTGGGGATTCGAAACTGTCCTTCGGCATTGCTGGGTTTAAGGTGGTCCCGTACCCGTGGATGGGGTCTTTGGCTCCGCTTCCCGTAAGCGGCGCCTATGAGGGGGAGTGTCTTTTCGAAGTGACCTGGGGCGATGGGCTGCAGGTTGTGGATGCTCGGCCCCGTTACACCCAGTCCATGCAGATTCTGCAGGAGTTGTTTCCTCAGGACAGGCCCATCGTGCTGTGCTGTGGCGGGGGCGGGTATGCGGCCATGGCTCGGCAGGTGCTGATTCATCTGGGGTGGAGCTCGGAGCTGCTCTATTGCGCTGGCGGCCAGTGGGATTATCTGGGGGACAACCTGGTTCAGTTAATTAGTTACAAGGATCCCGAAAAGCCTGAGTACTACTTCTGGCGTGCGGATTTGGTGGACCTGGATTTCGGCCTGCTGTACCCGGCCTAGGCCGCGGGTGGTTGTCCGTCGTTGTCTGCTGCCACGCCGATTGGCCTTCCGTGCGGCGCTTGCGATCTGCCGGCCCTCCGACTTTCTGCCATCGTTATTCAACAAATAGCATAATCGAAAACCCATATTTGACCTCAGTTTATTTCATTACCTAGACATATATGATAAAGTGCGACCCAGGCAGGGATACGGTAATTGCACCCGCTCGAGCAAGGACCGTTTCCCGCTTGGGTCGCGCTATGGTGTCCACGCGCTGTCTTTGGGGAAAGGGAGGCCCGCAGGGCTGGCGCGGCTCAGAGGAGAAATCCGACGGAACAACCCAGAGGGATTCCAGGAGGAGGAGAGAAATGAGCAAGACTACTGAAAGCCCCCAGCTTTCTCGCCGCAGCTTCGTAAAGGCTGCGGGCGCCGCCGGCGTTGGAGCTATGGGCCTGGGTCTGGTGGGCTGCTCGCCAAAGGCCACCGAGGAAGACTCTGCGCCTGCCGCAGAATGTGGCCCCATGGACAGCATGCCCGCAGAAGACGAGGGGGAGTGGATTCCCACCAGCTGCAACATGTGCTTCAACAACTGCGGCATCCTTGTCCACGTGGTTGACGGCGTGGCCGTTGACATCAAGGGCAATCCCGCCAGCTCCATTGGAAACGGCCGCATCTGCGCCAAGGGCGCCGCGGGCATCAGCTGGCAGTACAACCCTGACCGCATCACCAAGCCCCTCAAGCGCACCAATCCTGAAAAGGGCTTCGACCAGGATCCCATGTGGGAGGAAATCACCTGGGACGAAGCGTACGGCCTGGTCATGCAGGGTCTTGGTACCGCTGCTGCCAACAATCCCATGACGGTAGGCGGCGCGTCCATGGTTCAGGACTTGAACGCCTCCGTGCTGCGTGGCGTGGCTGTCGGATGCGCCTTCGGCGGGTCCCAGGGCATGCTCTCTGACATCTGCGGCGCTGGCATCCATGTTATCGAGGCCATGTACACCGGCTGCGGTAACGCCCGTCCCGACTATGACAACACCAACTACATCATGCAGTTTGGCACTCAGGCCGGTACCGCCACCCGCCATGGATTCAATCACACCGCAGAACCCTTCGCCAAGCGCCGCGCCGAAGGCCTGCGCCTGATCAGCTTTGACCCCCATATGTCCGCCGGCGCCGAGAAGGCTGACAAGTGGGTGGCCCTTCGCCCCGGTTCTGACGCCGCCGTGTCCCTGGCTATGCAAAACGTCCTGGTCCACGAGCTGGGCATCTACGACGCGGAATTCCTGGTTGAGCGCACCAACGCCCCCGCCCTGGTGGACGTGGAGACCCAGCGCATCCTGCGCAACGCCGACCGCAAGGCCATGTATTGGGACAACTCCACTGGTGCTCCCGCTGCCTACAACGAAGTGGTAGACCCCGCCCTTGAGGGCACCTTCGAGGTTGACGGCAAGACCTACCGTACCGCATGGGACCTGTTCAAGGACCACATCAAGGATATGACCCCCGAGTGGGCAGAGGAAATCTCCACCGTCCCCGCTGCCACCCTGCGCCAGCTTGCCAAGGAGTTTGGCGAAGCGGCCTGCATTGGTGAGACCATTCAGATTGACGGCAAGACCTTCCGCTATCGTCCCGCTGCCGTGGACCTGTTCTCCGGCGTGTCTCGTAACAAGCATGCTATCTTGAGCACCTGGTCCGTGCTGAATCTGAACGTGATCGTGGGCTCCGTCAACGCGGTGGGCGGCTTCATCGGTTATGGTCCCCAGTGCTTCGGATGGACCGACACCAACCCCAACGCCGCCATCATCTGCGGTCTGCAGGAGGACGACGGATTCCTGCGGGGCAACGGCCTGATGATTGGCGCTCCCCACAATTTCTATGACGACATCCGCGACTGGGATTACACTCCCTCCAGCATGGCGCTTGCAGAGCTGCAGCCCCTCTCCGAGGATGGACACTTCGTCCATATTGCTCAGGCCGATCCCGATCGGTACCACACCACTCCCATCGACGCCCTCCTCTGGTACGGCTGCAACCCCATCAAGTGGTGGGCCAACCGCGATCAGCAGGCGGAGATCTTCAAGAAGATGAGCTTCATCGTGGGCATCGACTGCTATCTCAACGACATGTCCCTGTTCAGCGACGTGATGCTGCCCGAGTGCACCTACCTGGAGCGCGACAACATCCTGCCCCAGTGGTTCTTGAACCATCGCATGATTGGCGGTATGGACAGGCCCTGGACCGTGGGCGTGTGGCAGAAGGTTGTGGAGCCCAAAGACGGCGCCCCCAGCTACTTTGAGATCTTCACCAACCTGGTGGATATGGCCGGTACCAACATGTACTTCAATCCCACCCTTAACGCCCTGTACCGCGTGAAGGAGGAGTACCAGCTGCCGGTGGACCAGAAGATGGAGATGACCGCCTTTACCGATGCGGTCCTCAAGTCCAACATCGACGAGGAGCACGGCTGGGAGTGGCTCAAGGAGCACGGCGTCTACGACAAGCCCCGCAATGTCTCCGAGGTCTACATCTGGGACGATCAGACCGAAGGCCGCCTGCCTCTGTACTGGGACTTCATGCTCACCGCAAAGGAGAAGGTGGATGCGAAGGTTGCAGAGCTGGGTATCCCCTGGGAGTCCGACGACTACATCCCCCTGCCCGAATGGCGCCCCGGCAAGGACTTCTGGCCTAAGGACGATCCGGCCTTTGACCTGTTCCCCGTGTACTACACCAATGCACAGAACACTGACTCTTGGACCGTGGAGAACCCCTGGATCGACGAGATCAACGAGAACGACGGCGTGACCTACATGCTCGAGATCAACGAGGCCACCGCAAAGGCCAAGGGCCTCGAGAGCGGAGATACCGTCAAGCTCACCTCCACCGATGGATTCTCCCTTGAGTGCCGCATCGTGTGCACCCAGACCGTCCATCCCGAGGTTGTTAGCTGCGTGGTTGGCACCTGGGACGCCCAAAGCGAGCGCCTGACCGTGGCGAAGGGCAAGGGTGTCAACATCGTCAACCTGATTGATGGCCAGGACCCCGAGCGCTATGACCATGTGGTATCCGCCTTTGACGCCGTGTTCCGTGTCAAGATTGAGAAGATGTAAAGGAGGTCGAAATGTCCAACTGCATGGTAATCGACCTGAAGAAGTGCGTCGGATGCCACGGCTGCGCAACCGCATGCAAGGCCGCTCATGGCACTCCCCGCGGTGTGACCCGCGCCCATGTGCGCGCCGAGGTCACCGGCACCTATCCTGACGTCCGCCGCGTGCATGTACCCATGCTGTGCATGCAGTGCTCCAACCCCGCCTGTGTTGCTGCCTGTCCCAATGAGGCAACCTGGAAGGGCGAGGACGGCATTGTCGTGATTGACAAGACCAAGTGCATCGGCTGCGGCTTGTGCGTGCAGGCCTGCCCCTATGAGGCTCGCTACGTGGTTTCCACCGCTGATGGTTACTTTGGCGCCGATCTGACTGAGTATGAGCAGATTGCCGCTGCTGGTATGCCTGCCGGAACCACCGACAAGTGCAACTGGTGCAAGGAGCGC
>JAQXQN010000170.1 GCA_029101185.1 Eggerthellales bacterium
CGGCAACCGCTACCTGGTCATCCTCACCGACGGACAGTTCACGGAGGACTACGGCGGGAATGGCTATGCGGCCCAGCTTATCAAGAACGCCCAGGACAGCGGTGTGGAGGTGGTCTTCATCGCCGTGGGAACCGAGGCAGGCCAGGCCGCCCAGGAACTGTCCTACCTCTTTGACTCGGATCACCTGCTGGTGGCCGATACCCCCGAGATGCTCACCGGTCAGATGGTGTCTGCTGCCAACTTGGTTTTTCAGCGGGATGCCCTGCCTGTGAATCTCGGTCCTTCTGGCGAAGCGTCCATCACCAGCGATATCTCCATGCAGAATCTGGTGGTGTTCGCCCAGGGTAACGTGACTGGGCTTACTCTGACCAGCGACAACGTTTCCAGTAGCGCCGAGGATGGTTCCGTCCAGGGCACTTCGACATCTGAAGGGGACGCCGGATCCGACGCCGATGGCGGCGGCACGCAAGCGCAAGGCGCTTCTGAGGTGCAAGGTTCGCCAGAGTCCACGGCAAACTCCATAGCGGTGGACTCCAATTCCATCCGCAGCATCACCCAGTCTGACTCCGTGGCTCTCCGTCAGCCTCGCAACTACGACGGCCCTATGCGGACCGAGGAACTCTCCGGCGTCGTGTCTACCTTCACGGTCCCCGGCTCTGCCTTGCGGGCCGGCACCTACACCCTGCAGGTACAGGGGGAATGCACGGACCTGCAGGTCTACTACGTGCCTTACGTGGCAGTTAACGCCCTGCTCACCAACACAGAAACCGGCACCGTTACCGAGATGGTCCCCTACACGGACGCTGCCAGCGAGGACAAACCCAAGAACTTCGTGACGCCGGGCACCTATGAGGTGGACTATCGTTTGGTGGACCCCTTCACCAACGCCGATGTCTCCAGCTCCACCCTGCTGTCGAACAGCACGTTTGCCTTGTACAACAAAGACCAGTTAATCACTGATGGCATCCTTGAGCTGGATCCGGGCTCCGCGGACCTGTGGGTGGAGGCCAATCTGGGCGACGCTGCAACCACCAGCCAACACTATTACATCTCCCTGTGCGAGAACAACATGGTGGTGGATGCCAGTGCCATTACCAGTGTGGATTTAGGTGATCTTGGCGAAGGGTGCAGCGTCGGAGAGGTGCTCATCCGCCACGCGGATGGATCTCCAGTCACGGATCAGGAATGGGCCAATTATTCCGACTCCTCCCTGTCCGTGGTGGACCCCACTGGCCTGATTTGGACTGTTGCCAAGGGAGACCCTGGCGTGTACCTGGTGCATCCCAATTATGTGGACGGGGATCGGGGTCCCGGGCATTGGAAGACCACCACCCAGGCCCTTGGGTTTTTGGGGTTCCCCAGCCGGGACGTGCCCCTGTCCTTCAATCTGCAGGTGGTTGACCCTGCTGCCGGCGACGCCCTGTTCTCAGGTGCAGGATCCCAGGTCGTGCAGTACTACCGCACCCTGCTTGACCTGATTGCCCATTGGCTTATCCCCCTGATTATCCTGCTGCTACTTTTGGCCTTCATAATCATGGAAATCCGCAAGCCGCGGTTGCCCAAGATCATGCCCTATCTGGAACTGGACAGCGGAGAGCAGCTGAAGCTCTCCTATAACAAGTCCAACCTGAAGCATCGGATCTGGCCGCCCTGGGCGCCGGAGACCACCAGCTTCACGGTGCGGGTGTCGGGGGACTCCACGGACCAGCACAACTTGAAGAAGCGGTTTGCCCTGGGCTTGCAGACCGTGGGCTTGGAGGCGGAGAAGAAGGTCAACGGCAAGAAACGCTTCAAGGTGGACGAAGCGACCATCGGCCGTATGAAGTCCCATACCGGGTCCAAGAACTATCCCGACCCCGAGTACTCGGTGCTGAAGAAGAACTCATTGGGCCAGGGCTCCTCTATCAAGATGGTGGGCAACCTGTTCAAGAAACGGACGGGGGAGTGGAAGCCTAGCACGGACTACAAGATTGTGTTCAAGAAGCCAAAGGGCAGAAGAAGATAGTAGAGGCTCGATTAGGTAATTAGAGAGTTAGGTAATTAGGAAACCGAAACGATAGGTAACCAACTTAATACAACAGGTAATCAACCCAAGGGCGTACGCGCGCAGCGCAAAATAGAGAAAGGAACTCAGGTGGCATCGACTCTCATTGTTGGCTTGGGCGGTATGGGCGGCCGCATGGTCAAGCGCATCTACAACCGGGTGAAGACCAGCGGGTCGTCAGGTGACGTACAGTTTGTGGTCATGGACACCGATATCAACGACCTGCGCAAGATCAAGGAGGAGTACGGCGACATCCATGTGGTGTGCACCGCCCCTAACGGCACGGTGGGCGCCGCCCTTGATCAGAACGAGTACGCACGGGATCGTTGGTTCCCAGTGAACGACGGTCTTACCGGCAAGCCCTTCACCGAAGGCGCCGGCCAGGTGCGTGCCGTGTCCCGCCTTGCCCTTGACCACGCCATCTCCACCGGGCTCATGGCGGACCTGGAGAAGGCCATCGAGAAGCTCCACGGTCTGTCTGGAGAGAGCATGCATCAGGGCATGCGCATTATGATTATTGGCTCCAACAACGGCGGCACCGGTTCTGGCCTGGTGCTTCCGGTGGCCATGTATATCCGCAACTTCCTGATCACCCGCTACCAGGACAATTCGGCAATCATCCGCGCATTCCTGCTTGAACCGGACGTGATCTTCGACATCCTCACCGATGAGGAGGAGCGCAACTCTCTGCGGGCGAATGCTTACGCAACCGTCAGGGAACTTGATGCCTTCTTCCGCAAGGAGTACTCCGGCGGCGGATCTGGCTTTGACCACGTGGTGTTCAACGCCCCCCAGCCTGGTATCGGCGATAGGGTGGATTACCCCAATATCCTGCCTTACAACTTTGTCTTCCTTATGGACGCTATCAACTGCGAGGGCGAGCGCCTGAACAGCTACGGCGATTATCTGAAGCACGCGGCGGATTGCATCTACGCTCAGTCCCTGAGCCTCATCTCGGCAAAGTCCAATTCCGCCGAGGATAACGTGATTCGCAAGCTGGCCGCATCTGATGGCCGCAGCCGCTACTGTGGTGCCGGTTCCTCCGTGTTGGAGTACCCCATTGATAGCGTGGTGGAGTACATGGGCCTGAAGTGGGCGGATCGCAGCATCTCCGGGGAGTGGCTGGAGATTGACACGGAGTTTGAGGAGCGCCGCAGGGAAGACGAGTCCCTCAAGATCTCCGACTTTTACCTGCAGGTCTTTGGCGAGCGCATGAAGAGCAACAAGTTCTATAAGAAAGTTGCCAAGGGTCTTATTGATGTGTTTGACGGTGGCGAGGACGGTCGTACCCGCATCACCCGAGAGAAGGCCCGGGAGTATCCGGACGCGGTGGTGGAGCACGCCAAGGCAATCAACGAGTCCGACCTCTCCCGCAGCAGTACGGAACTGTCCCGGGTGCTTGGGGCGCTGGTGTCTAACCCCATCGCCATCACGGAGGAGGCCATTCAGGAGGTTGCCGAACAGAACGGCACCGCAGCCGACGACATTCTGGAAAGCCAGTACGACGCCTATCTTGAACTGCTTACGGACTACAAGCGGGTGGTGACCGAAGAGATTGACACCACCGCCAACAACCTGGCCCAGGCCGCGTACGCCATCTCTGACTACGACACGGATCCCCTGTCTAGCAACAAGCACAAGGAGTACATGTTCGAGTCCGTTATCGCCAGGGAGGTAGGCGGCACCACGGGAGCTCTGCATCCCGGTGCGGTTCGGTACGCCCTCTATACTTCGGCCGCGGAGCTGAAGACCGTCCTAGAGGACGCAGAGGGCGACGTGACCAGCCTTGAGGCCCGTATTGCCAGTAAGTTCAGGGGTCTGGAGGATGACGAGTCCGACGACGCCGATGAGAAGAAGAAGGGCGGTCTGCTGAGCAAACTGCGCCGTAGGGATGCCCTTGACGAGAACGCTGTCAGTGGATTCCTTATCATTGCCGATGAGCTCTCTACTCTGAAGAGGCTCATCGACGACTTGCGTGAGGCCAAGGTCCGCAAGGCCTTCCTGCAGCAGGCTCTGACCTACGTCAATGGTCTGGCTGCCGCGTATGAGGGCTTCTACAGCTATCTGGGCGGTCAGGTGTCCTCCATCGGGGAGCGCACCAACGCCATCCTTAATGACACCCGATTCAACAACCGTCGGGGTGCCACCCATCGGTATGTTTGTGCAAGCAGGGAGTGCCTCGAGGCCATGGAGGAGGAGTGCCCCTGCAGGGCGGATAGCTCCGAGCTGCCTTCGGACCTGTGCGGCGACATCTACGTGGAGCTGTTGCGCTATGCCAAGCTCTCCAGCAAACTGGACAAGTCCAAGCGTTCCAAGGATTCCTACGAGCGCTCCCGCAATGAGATCCGCGCCCAGAGCTTCAAGGACCTCTTCCAGCGCACTATCATCAACTATTGGACTGAGCGGGTGCTCAACCCCAGCTCCGGCTATCCCCAGCAGCTGGACAAGAACATCCTCAAGGCCATCGTGGACGAGGCCCGTTACACCAGCGACCTTGAGTTCGCCAGCGAGAAGGCAATTATCGAAGCGGGCAAGGCCGCGGTTGCTGACACCCTCGATAGAGGCTTCCACCTGGCGGCTCCCTTCATCGAGCCTCCCGTGGGCGAGATTCCTCGCAACTTCAAGACTTGTGCCTACTCCGAGGAGATCCTCAAGGACGCCGGCGCCTACTATGAGACGCTTACCAAGCGCCTCAGCGAATACAACGGCGTGGCCTTTAAGGATAGCCAGTTCAGCAAGTACTCCATCATGTTCTACCGCTCCGTCTACGGCTTCTGCGCCACCAATCTGCCCAAGTATGCCCCCAAGCACGACGGCCTGCAGAACATGCCCGAGGGCGAGTACCGCCGCTCCTACTATGCGCTGGTCAATCAGCTGAGCCCCAACCTGAAGGAGAACAGCCTGATCACGCCCCATATTGACAAGAATTGGCACCTGATTGCCGCCCTGCCTGAACTCAACGACCGTGCCGAGCGCGAGATACACGATGACATTGTCCACGCCTTCCTCTACGGTTTGGTGTTCCAGGAGTTCAGCTCCGATCAGGTCTCCGCAGGCGACGACATCTTCTACCTGTCTGGCACTTCCAAGCAGCCCCGCACGGAGCTGTGGGTGTCCAACTCCACCCCCTGTGACCGCTTCTACGAGGTCTTTGACGCGTTGAAGTACAGTCCCAAGGCCGTCAAGATGCTCCTTGACCGCTCTGAGGCCCGCATGATCCGGGAGCGCAACAACACCGTGGGCCTGAGCATCGAGAGCTGCAAGCTGGTCAAGGCTATCCGCTCTAAGGCTTTCACCGCCAGGTTCGAGGGCGAAGGGGACAAGGTGGTCAGCGCGGTGAAGGCTCTGGCCCAGCACCGTGCGGAGCTTGCCGCTCGGGAGGAGGAGCAGGAGCTGCAGCCGGTCTACATCGACAACAAGTCTCTGGTCACCAACATGTTCGGCCAGGGTGACGCCTCCATGCCTCGGCGCAGCCTGCTGGAGATCCCTCTGTACTACCGCATCTCCCTGCCCCATTCCGAGACCCGGGACGGAGAGATTGAAGCCATGGTGGAATGCCTCTTCGAGACCTGCCAGAACCATCTGGCCAACTTCTGCGAGCCGGTTGACCTACTTAACAAGTGCGGCCAGCTCTTTGAGGAGCAGTACATCCTCTTTGAGGGCAACCTGGTGGAGCTTGAGAAGACCATGCCCGGCATCTACTCCAACCGAGTGGTGAACGTGGTCAGGGAGAAGACCCTCAGCTACGTGGAATCCATTGACTCCCGCTACGAGAGGGTGAAGGACCTGCAGAACAAGCTGAAGGAAGCCTGGAACGGGATGCGGCTCTAAAGAGATTGCCCATGAAGACGATTCTGTTCATAAATAAGGACGAGGAGTCTATCTGGTCCTCCTATCTGAATCAGGATTTCTTGCTTGACGAGTACCTGAACGGGGAGGATCTTGCCGTGTGCTTCTGGAACGGGAGGGCCCTTTGCGCCGCTGAGGCGGTGGGGGACCTTCCCGCCCTGGTGGGTGACGCGCCCCTATGGCAGGCCCTGATTGTGACGGACCTACGTGACAAGGGAATCGCTGTGAGCGAGGACGTTCACTTCGACAATCCCTTTGACTTCCCGGAGAACTACGGTGCCTGCCCCCAGGTGGACACCGGGGAGTCGGTGCGCCCGCTTATCCGATTGACCCAGATGCTCGGGGGTGTTCCCGAACGCACCAAACTGGCCTGGCCCTCGGTGGAGGAGGTGCTCCTGAGCAAGAACCAGGAGGGGGATCCTCGGGATCGGGATGACCTGCGCACCATCAATACCGTGTCGGTGGAGTACGGCCGCAGCGATGACCATTACGACGTGATGGAGCGCTACCGCATTGGCGTGGCCAAGCCGGTTCGGATTCTGTGCGTGACCCCTCGGGACGTGGACCCTGATCTGTATCGGGTGCGCAACCTCGAGTTGGATACGGCCGCTCAGGCTGCCACGGCTGACGAAGTGTCCGGCGCCGCTGCCGTGACTGCCAAGGCTGGCGAAGCGTCCGGCCCTGTGGTGGACCCCCGTAACTTCTGGGAGCGCAACGGGTATCCGGCCAGCGCACGCTTCGTTATATGCGATCGAAAGGCCCTGGTGGCCCAGACCCCCGAGCCCCAGACTGACCCCTGGGGTAATCCGCTGCGCCCTGCAGAGGACGGGGTGGGGGCCCGGCGCCTGGAACGGGACAGCTGGTTTAGGTTCTGGATGTCCGTGCTGACCCTGGCCATCACGGATCTGGATCCTTCCATTCTGCGGCCCTACAAGGTGCACCGAATCTCCGTGGAGGTTGAAGACCATGAGGTGTCGCGGGAGTTTTCCCGGGCGTATTCCCGCTGGGTGGCGGCTCGTGAGGCCATCGCGGAGCGCAAGGACCGGGAGCGGGGGCTGCTGAGCACCTCCGAGTACGACATGAAGGACCTGTCCTGTTGCGACGTGAACATTCCCTTGCGGTTTGATCAGGTTGACGAGGACGACCTCTACGCGGACCAGAACCAGATCAGGCTGATCAAGGACCGCCCCGAGGACGACCTCCACGGCTGGCGGGAGCAGCTGCGTCGCATCCGCCAGGAGTTCGTGACGGTGCTGAGGGCTCCGCGACGAGCCATGCGTAACGCGGTGCGGGCCTTCCAGTCTGCCAAGCCCCTTGACCGCCAGTTCCTGGACTACTGCGTGCTCAACGAGTATCAGCGCGACGTGCTCTCCGAGGACCTGCAGGCCCAGGAGATAGAGCTGGCGGCAACCACTGGGGCTCGGCCCTTCGCCTCCAACGTGTACGACCCCCTCTTTGACCAGGGGGATAAGGAAGTCAAACAGGCGATCGGACGGCGCCCCACCTTCAAGGACGTGGGGATTGCCCTGGCGCTGTCCATTGGCGCGCTGCTGCTGGGGTTCGTGCCCTACATCCTGGCGCCGGATGGCTCCTGGACGGTTTCAGGCAACGCCGGGGTTTCCTCCGACGGCACCGCAGCCTTCTCCAACGCCCAGGCAACCTACACATCCAGCGGATGGAGCGTCTCCCTTCCCGGTCTGGGGGTGTTTATCCTGTGCGCTTTGGTGATGGCGGCCGCGGTCTATGTGCTGCTGCGCATTATGCGGGGCGAGGTCCGACAGACCCTGACGGACTTCAACGGCGCTATGAACCGGGTCATCACCCATCTGCATGGCGAAGCGTCCCGGGTTGCCAAACGCATCTCGGGGTATGGCACCTTCAGGAAGCGGTTCTCCGTGCTTGAACGGCAGCAGTCCGCCTGGGATTCGGACATGAATGAGTGGCTGGACCGCCAAGACGCGCTGCTGCGCACCCGTATGGGGGACGTGGAGACCATGCCAGTGGAGGTCCATGTGGACCAGGCTGTGGCTTTTGAGGTCAAAGCCTACAGCTGGGAGCGGATAGAGGAGCTGCTTAAGGACCCTTCGTTCTATTCTCTTGGTATTGCGGAGCTTTCTCGCTGCCCCTTGGCCTCCCATGCGGTCATCCAGGAGGACCTGACCGTTCCTTATAGATTCATCTCCGAGGTCAGCCTGCAGACTACCCGGATTCATTAGAAGGAGAACTCCATGACCCCGGTGATACCCACCAAAATCCTGCTGGCGCTCGCCGTTGCAGGCGTGGCCGTGGTGCTGCTTGCCGCCCTAGTGGTATGGCGGGCCAACAGGGGTAGGCCCAAGCGGTGCACCCAGGTGCTGCTGCCTGTGGTGGCGGTGGTGTATTGCCTATTCGCCCTGGTCACCGCCAATCAGCAGATGGCCGCCATTGCTGCGGGCATCAACGCCTTGAGCAGCAGATTTGATGCTCTGGGGGGCGTGGCGTCCCTAATCAGCCGGTTCGTGGACACGGCCAATCTGGAAAGCGTCCTTGTTGCCGTGGTCACCCTTGCCTCTGTGTGCATCGCCAACGTGACCATCCTGCTGGGCTTTGCCGCCATCAAGGGCATCTATCACATGGTGGTGTCTTTGGTGGTCAAGAAGGCGGCCCCCTTGTGCAAGACACTGGTCATGGATTTCTACGAGTACGATGAAAACTATGGGCATTGGTACATCCGAGAGGACCGGGTGGGCCTGCGCCGGGTCATGAAGTGGCTCTACCGTACCGCTTTGGTGTTGTGCTCGGTGCTGTTCTTCCTATCCATTCTGGGTATCGGTGCCACGCTGACAGTGGGTCCTTTGGTGGCCTGGCTCAAGCCCCTGGTGGCCAATCCCTTCTACCCCGCCTTTGCCGTGCTGCTGGTGGGGGAGTGCTACTTCTTCCTGGACGGCGTCACCCGTCAGGAGTACCTGGACGGCGTAGAGGTGGAGGACGACCACGCCCGCCGCATCTTCCAGTACGCCAAGGTGCGCACTGCGCTGGAGCACTACTTCGGCGACAGGTTGCTCAAGGCCGCGTCTCGGGGCAAGCGCAAGGCGGGGTATCTGTCCCACGAGGACTTCTGCAAGGACCTGAGCGCCTCCCAGGACTTTGAGACCAAGGAGGCCGGTGCATACTTTAAAGCCTTGACCAGTCAAAATCTTATCGGCCGTGGGTCTGTATCCGGTTATGACGAACTGAACCACGACGACGCTCTGAGCACGGTGGATCTTCTTAAGGGCCGCAGCGTCATGTTCGCGTCCCCCTTCTACCGAGACTTTATCCCCTATGTGTTCCTGCCCTTGAACGCCCAGTTGATTCGCGGGCGTCGGGCGCTGGTGCTCTACGGTGCCAACTGCTCTGCCGAGGAGATGGATTCCTATGTCCGGGAGGGCCTGGACTTTGTTACCAATGCGGACGATCTATACAGGATTGGCCCCTGGGATGAGGAGCCCGACGTGGCTCTGGTGCCCTTCTTCGAGTTGGGCAGCCCTGATGACGTGTCGCGCCATGCCGCCCTTCTTGAGAAGGTGGGCTTTGTGGTAATCGTGGACCCCTCCAGCCTGCTTGCCACCTATCAGGTGGGGCTCAGCTTCCTGGCCGAGCACCTGGGCCGCGGCTGCGCGGTGACCTATTGCATTTTCGACAAGAACTCCGATGGCCTGGTGGACTCCCTGTCCCACGCCCTGCGTGCCAACCTGGTGGAGGTGAACGCCACCGAGTACGCCGAGGGCGCCGCCGTGGGCATGTTCTGGCAGGTGGACGGCGAGTTCCTGCAGCACAGGCTCTTCCCCAATGTGGCCCATTACCTGGGCGCCTCTGCCGAGGTGGGTCTGGTGGCCCTGAAGCGGCAGGTGGAGAGGGTGTCTTGGGTCTCTGCCGAGGCGGTACCCCTGGTTGACCAGCGCTGGATTCTGGGTCAGTACCATGGTGAGCTGTTCCACTTTGCGGAGCTGCCTCAGGAGCAGAACCAAATTGACGAGCATTTCCGCTTCCAGCATGACCCCTGGTCCATGCCCAAGCAGGACCATCAGTTCATCATGGTGGAGGACGAGTACGCCAACCTCTTTGAGGCTTACCGCCAGTACGCCACCCGCGGCATAGATGATGCTTTCATCAACGTCATGTCCCCCAACTATCTGTTGCGGGAATACATGGTTGACCTGGCTGACGTGCTGCTGATTGACCCCAAGGCCATCCCCTCTTTGGCGCCGGATTTCTCAAAATCAGCTCGGAATCTGATCTTCGGCATCGTCATGATGATGGTGGATTTGCCTGCTGGGGCCATTGGTGTACCTGAGGAGGAGATTGTGGCGCGGCTCAAGTATGCCGGCGTGCTGGATAACCGCAGTGTGTTTGAGACCCTCCAGGGCCTGATTGTGGACCATATTGCTGTGGACGATGAGGCTGCCCGCGCCGCCGCCCGTGCCGCCGCTGCTGGTAGCGCCGCTGCTGGTAGCGCCGCCCGCGCCACCGACCGCGCCACCGCTGCTACTAAGGCTGGAGCAAAGGCCCTCATGCCCGAGGACCACCTGGTCATGGAGGAGGTCCAGGAGTACGTACCCGCCCTCAGGGACGTGGCTACTCGCTACTATTACCGATTCGACAGCAAGGTCGCCGCGGAGCCCTGGTTCAGGACCCTTCGCAATGTGCCCATGGTCACCGAAATGCCCGACGGCACCGAGGAGTATCTGGGCTCGCGGCTGTATTGCCACGTGTATCAGACACTGCTGCCTGGACAGTTCGTCACCTTGAAGGGCAAGTACTACGAGGTCTTGCAGATTTCCGACACCACCGGCGTGCTGCTTAGGCGTGCGGCGGATCATTTCAGCCGTAGGCGGTATTATCGGCAACTGCGTACCTATCGGGTGGACCGGTGGCAGGATGGCGAAGCGCCCGGTGATGCCTATTCCATCGGCGGGGTGGGCGTGATCAGGGGATACGCAAAGTTCAGCGTCCGGACCGAGGGGTATCTGGACATGGAGGACTACGGCAACCTGTATAGCGCCAAGCGGGTAAGCCTGACCAACGTGCCCGATCGCGAGTACACCCACAAGTCTGTTTTGAAGGTGGTGCTTTCTGGGGCCACGCCTCAGGTGGCTACCACCCTGACCTTGCTGATTAGCGAGATGCTCAAGACCCTGTACCCTCGGGATCATATGTTCCTGGCGGTGCTGCAGGGTCAGGGGGAATCGCTGCCAGAGGGGATGCTGTATCCCTGCGAGTTTTCCTGGGATGGAGCCCAGGTCTCAGCCGGGGCTGGGGAATATGCCGTGGACGCCGGCGCGTACGCTGTGGAAGCCGGGGCAGTCGCAGATGGCTTTACCGACGCTGCTGGCATTGATGCCGGGGCGTACGCTGCGGAAGCTGGGGCGCCGTACATCCTGATTATTGAAGACAGCCTGATTGATATCGGCCTGCTTTCTTCCGTAGAGCGCAATCTGTCTCGCATCTTGGAGATGTGCTGGGATTGGCTGGACTGGCATGTGGCCAAGATGGAGGGTCGCACCGATGAAGCGCCCACCTACGATGTGAGCGTGGTGCCTCCCAATCCGGAGCCGATCCCTGAGAAGAAGAGCATCTTCAAGCGGGCGATAGAATGGATCAAGGGTGTCCCCGGGAAGATCAAGGGTCTTGGTAAAGGCAAGAAACCCCAGGTAGACGGGGGCGAGAAACCTGAGCAAGAGGGCTCTCCAGAGGCTGATGCTGGCGTATCCGCAGACATCCCTGAGTCTGGGTCCGAAACGGCGCCCGAGTTGGATGCGCCTGCGTCGGTTGACGATGGCATCGAGCCCGAGCGCGATGTCGAGCCCGAGCCCGACACTTCGACGTCTGAAGAGAACGAGGGACAACATGCCTGATAGAAACCTGGATTACTCCACGTCCCACTTTTTGACCTTCGGGGATCCCCAGGGGTTGGTGTATGAAACGCGCCTCGACCCTGCGGGCGCGCGGGATTACCTGGCCGCCATGGGAATGGACAACGGGGCGCTCACGCAGGCTCGACGGCTTAGGCATCAGCATGGGCGGTTCGTCATCGCGCCTGATGAGAACGACCCTCGTTGCGATTTCTGTGGCCATGTGCTCTCTGGCGTGGAGTACGAGAAACTGCGAGATGGCCGAGACCGGTGCGTGTCCTGCTCTCGTACCGTGGTCAAGGGTCAGCAGGCGGTAGAAGCGTTGTTTTTCCAGGTCAAAGCCGGGCTCACGGAGAAATTCGGCATCAATCTGCCCACGGTGCCCACGGTCAAAGTGGTCTCCCAGGACAAGCTTTCTCGCGCACTGGGCGAGAAATTCGTGCCCACTAAAAATTTCGACCCGCGGGCGGTGGGTGTGGCCACCAACCGTCGCGGCCAGTTTGGCATCATGCTGGAGAACGGCGCCCCGCGGCTTAACCTGATTGCTACCTCTGCCCACGAGCTCACCCACATCTGGCAGTACAGCACCTGGAACTGGGAAAAGATGGAGGCGCTCTACGGCGACTCCTTCCTGGCCGTCTGCGAAGGCATGGCGAAGTGGGCTGAGCTGCAGTATCTGTTCCTGACCAACGAAGCTGCCCGGGCGGATGAGATGCTTCTTGAGGAGGCTGCGCGCGAGGACGTATATGGCTACGGTCTACGGCTGTATTTGAACCGTTATCCCATGTCACGGGGGGTTTGTCTCGAGAGCGATACGCCTTTCGACCATCCTGAGGAGCCTCTGGATTTGTAGGTTCGTGCCGCGGTACCGGCTGGGCTGACCGTTTCCAAAGTCGCGATACATCTCCGCTGCAAGAGGACTGAATAATCCCCCAGTGAAAGAACCAGATATGTGTCTGGCTTTTGACCTGGGGTTTTGCAAATGGCGAAATGTCCTGACCTGTGGGCGCTCGCCCGGCTCCGCGGGAGCTTGCCCGGCCTCGCGGGAGTGCGCCTCGCCCGTGGACGTTTTCGACGATTGGGAGTCCAAACGGGGCTGCCGTGGACAAAACGGACGATTGGGAGTGCGAATCCGGCCCCCGGATGGACGTTTTCGACGATTGGGAGATCAAAATGGACGTTTCAGACGATTCATATGCCCCGCGACACGTCAATAGGCAATAGGCG
>JAQXQN010000171.1 GCA_029101185.1 Eggerthellales bacterium
GGCGGAGTCCCTGGAGACCAACGAGGGCGACTGCCTCTACTCCGCCGACACCATCGAGGAGCTTGCCGGGTTCTTCGGGCTGGACCCCAAGGCGCTGGTGGCGGAAATCGACAAGTACAACGCCTACTGCGAGGCCGGCGAGGACGGCGACTGGTGCAAGGACCCCATGTTCATGATGCCCCTGAAGAACCCGCCGTACTACATCACCAAGCCCGAGACCCTGTTCCTCATGACCATCGGCGCGGTGTTCACCGACGGCAACGGCCAGGCGCTCGATAAGAACAACAACCCCATCGAGGGCCTCTATGCCATCGGCGTGGACGGGTGCATGCTCTACCGCAACGTCTACACCATCGACGTGCCCGCCTCCTGCTGCGGCAACTCGGTCAACATGGGCCGGCACGCGGCCGACCACGCCTGCGCGAACCTGTAGAAGACCCGGCAGAAGGCCTGATCCCTGCTGTCGAAACGTGCTGGGCGGGTAGGCTTTCCCTCCCCTCCGCTTACCCGCCTGGGGCGCTCGGCCGCTGGGCTGCCGCTGCCATCAGGGGCGGCCCCGAGAGGGCCATCTCCCTCCTGTGAGGCTCGATCTCCCGTCGAGCCTCGATTCTTTTCATGTCGCCTTTGTCCCTGGATTGGACATCTTATTTATCCTCTCAAAAAGATAAGTAGTGTTATCGGCAGTAATCCGTTATCGCAAGTTCCTTAGGCTTAGGCCATTGAACAGGCTTTATGTGCCTGGAACTTGTGATAACACGCAGTTTTGTCATCGGGCGCCTCCCGGCAGGCGCCCGCTCAGCACTCGCATTTTGCGTTGTCGAGAAGAACCAGAACGGAGTAAACGGGCAGGGTCAGAATGGCTCTCGTTCGCTCCTCGCGATTCTCCGTCCCCGTTATTCGTTTCATGTGAGACGGAATCCTGCGGGTTCGTCTCTGGGGTTAATCGAACAGCCCCTGCGATTTCCTCCACTCGTATGTGTCCCAAAGGTACTCGACTAGTGTAACGCTGCTTCCGACGGCGAGCTTCGCGTGCCTTTTGGACAGGCGCTCGTAGGAGGCAGACTTTCCGTGCCCGCTGCCCCATTGGTTTCTGAATTCGACGATGCCCGAGACAAGGCCATTGAGACTTCCCAAGATCTTGTTGACGGTCTTTCCCTCGGGAAGTGAGTTCGAGATGCTATCCTTCTTGACGTTCAGGAGGTCAAGCGTCTCCTTGGTCAACCTGGACACATCCCACGTCCTTTCGATTTCGACGTCCTGCTCTTCAAGGATGGTCTTACAACAGCTCTCTAGCAGTTCCTTCGCCTTACCTATTGCCTCCGTAGGATTCTCCTCGCGCATTCTCATGAGCAGGTCTATTTGGGACGCCATGTATTCGCTGGAGAACTTGCCCTTCAGATATTCGGCAGAAGAGCACATGTAGTCCGAGCGCGCCCGCTCCCTCTCGGCACAGTCCTTACAACTAGCATACAGGCTGCGTTTTCCGCGGACGTGCTTCCTAGACGAGAACTCGTCCTCATAGTCAGGGTCGAACTCGGGACGATAGTGCAGCTGATAGTAGTCGAACAGGTCGAGAAGCAGCCTGTCGGCTTCAGGACCGTACTCCGCCACGAAGCACTCGAGCGACCCTCCCTTCGAGAGGCCGTATTTGGAACACGGTTTAATTCCAACGCTGGCATGCGAAAACGCGTCGAAGGCTGCGGTGCTGAAGTTCAAAACATAGCCGTTGCGATTGAACAGGCTGAGAAAGGCTTGCTTTTCAGATTGTGTCAGGGGCATGGCGTCATCCGACCTTTCTGATAACTCTTCCTGGATCAGTGGAAGAAGCCTTTTCGATGGCCGAGGATCGGCAGGTCTAGGGCAACGGCACGGGGAGGTGCGATGACCTTGGAAGCCTCAATTATATGACTGGCTGGGCGCTTCCACAGCCCCTGGATTGGTCACGACGCGAATGGTGGCCATCGGCCGCCTTGCGCCTGACTATCCCGCGAGCCGCGATGACCAGTAAAGCCGTCCGTGGGTAAGAACGGAGCCGATGGGGGCGAGAACCCGCCCCCATCGGCGAACGGCGTCTGTGGTGCCGACCGAAGTCGGGCTGAGCCCTATGCGCTCGATTTGCCTAACGCCCTCAGCTTCTCGATAATGCTCTTCTCCTCGGCCGCAGTGAAGGTTTTCTGGGGAAGCCCGAGTTCGGCGCAGTGCGCCTCAATGGTCCTGCGTTTGACTTCCGGGTTTGTCTTCGCATACACCTCGGTGGTCTTCACGCTCGCATGTCCAAGGAAATCGCGGATGTATATGAGCCCGACGCCGGCCTCCAGCATGTGCATCGCCTTTGAGTGCCTGAAAGCGTGCGGGGAGATTTCCCGCGCGAGCAGGCATCCGCCGCTCGCCTCGCGTCCCATTGCGGCGTGAATCTGCCCCGTTTTCGTTGACGGGTTGCTATGCCGCTTCCGCGGCCTTCTCAGACATCCTCGCCCCGTGGTCCGCAGGGGCTCATCCAGCCGATGGCCGAGCGGGTCCTGACCCTGTTGCAGGAGCGCCCGATGCGCTCGAATATCTCCAGGGCCGCCTGCCCGCGGCCCTCGGCGGGCCTCCTCCTGGCTATGGCCGTCCTCAGGGCGTCGTCGGCCGGCTCCGCCGTTATGCGGGGCCCCAGGGGCTACCCGACTGTCACCCTCGACCACACGGCCACCCCCGTCAACGCCCGATCGCTAGCGCAGTCGGTACCTTCGCGTTCGTTGCGAGCCGATGGGTTCTACCAGGTTCGCGTCGGAGAGCCTCCCCAAGAGCTTGGTCACGCCCCTGCGTCCCATACCGATCGCTTCGGAGATCTCTACCGCCGTGGCGCTTTCTCGTTCGCCGAGGAATGCGAGCACGGCTTTCTCGCTCTCGGACAGCTCTCGATTCCCGACAGCATCTTGGAACGGCTTGGAACCACTTGGAACTCCGTCGGTTCCAAGTGTTTGTTCCAAGTACGGATCGTTCCTGTGGAACGTGAGCTTGGTCCCGAACGGTATCTCCTCGTAGGTGAAACGAACGCCGGCCTCCGCGCAGAGGTCGCGTATGAGCGGAAGACCGAGGCCGGAGGATTCGATGTCGCCCGAGCGGAAGAGAATGTCGGCTATGAGTCTGTTGCGCGTGCAGACGACGTGCTCTGTCCGTCGAGATGCGCCGCGGGGCTCTGTCCGTCTATGAACCAGCCGGGGCTGATGACGTCAACTGCGTCGTGGTAGATGTCGACCTGAACGTATCCGGGACGATGCCATATACGGTGCGCGTAGGCGTTGAGCAGCGACTCCCTAATCGCCTCTCGAGGTATCTCAGGAACCTCGTCGCGCGTGCGTGCGCCCGTCATCACAAAGCGCCGGCGGATGTTGGCCACAATGTAGCGTTCCGCAGCGTCAACAAGGCCGAATATGGTTCCGCGCTCATGCTGCATGTCGAGCACTTCCGTGCGCTTGGTCACCTGCATGGAATCGGCCAGCGCCCTCGTTGTTACGTTTCCGTTGGCGGCGGCAAGCTCCATGGCGCCACGCTCGTTCTTGTTTAGATTGTCCGGCAGAGCGCTCCACGTGGCTCCACCCGTGACGCTTCTCTGACCGCTTTTTCCGCCGGAATCGTGCTTCGCAGCCGCAACCTGTGACCCGGGGCGCTCGAAGACGACGATGGTGCTGTTGGCGGTCTGCTCGAAGCGGAACCTCACGCCGGCCGCCTCGCAGGCCTCCTTGATGCGGGGTATGCCCGTGCCGTACTGCTCGATGACGCCGGCGCGGAACAGGGTGCGCGCGATGAGGGGGTTGCGCAGGCCGAACCCACCGGTGACGCCCTCGAGGTGCCTTTCCGGCGAGTCGCCCTCGGGGAACAGTAAGCGGTCTATATCACCCATCTGGCGCTTAGGCGCCTGACGGCGGACAATCCCCCCGTTTGTTACCCGACCGAACGGAGGATGCCATGGCAG
>JAQXQN010000172.1 GCA_029101185.1 Eggerthellales bacterium
CTGGGGGTTTATGGGCGGGAAGCGGGGGCTTGAAACAAGGAATTTTGGAAAGCATGGGGATTGTGGTTGGAGGCACGCCCAGCTGCCGAGGGGGTCCGCCTCGGGAGTATGCATGCAAAGGTTCAGCCGACGGCGGAGCGCAACTCCTCCAAGTCCCTCCAGCCCATCATGCCGGCGACGCCAACGGGCATGGACAGAGCCTCTTCCGTCCTTTCCACCAGACCGCAGGCCTCGCGCATCAGGCTCCTGTGACTTTGTGATGTGAGCACCATCTCCAGGTCCGCGCACAGGGCCCTGACGGTTACGTCCCCAGCCTTTGCGACCCGCGCACAGTAGAACCTTTCGTCATGGGCGCAGATGTTGCGGAAATCCTTGATGTGGTCATAGGCGAGCCTAAGCGACCTCGGGTCGATCCTCTTTCCATGCTCGTGGGATTCGGCGTAAAGGGCGGAGAAGGACTTGGCAATCTTGTTCCTCATCCCGGCACTCTGGTATGAGTAGAACTTGAACGCCTGGCCGAACATGAGGTAGTTCATGAGGACCCACAGCGGCACCTCCCCACCGTGGTTCTCCATGTAATGCTTGAGGTAGCTCCTCCTGTAGCGATGGCGGGCATCCCCCACCCCCAGGGCCTTCTCCATCTCGACGATAAGCCGGTCGACCCCGCTGCGGTCCTCCGGTCTGGCGGAGTAGTGCTCCCTGTTTAGATACGGGTTGACCTCGTCCGGATGCTCCTGCGTGAAGCAGTAGGAGCAGACGGTCTTCAAGGTGGCCTCCGCCATCGCGGCGTATTTGAGGAAGAGCGACCTGAGTTCGCGATCGAAGCAGAATAGAACGTAAAGGTCCGAGAACGACGAGCCTCTGCGAAACCGGTCGTCGCCCGCCATGCCGGTGGCCCATGGGTCGATGAACGGGTCTTTATAGCCGTTCACGACAGGATAATAGCCCTCGCGCTCAAGGACCCCGCGCGTTCGATCGTCCGTATCCATCCCCCTGGCGCGCAGGATGGCAATTTGCTCGTCTATCGTCTTGAAGGGCTTTTCCAAATCGCCTCCTAAATACATAGGGGCCGCACGGAGCGACCCCTACGGACCCGGCGGGACGTGCCCAGCTTCCGAGCCTCTTCACGCAAAGGATTGTAACTCATCCGCCATCCGGTCCGGTAGGGAAAAGCCCTCGGTCGAGAAAAAACGCAAAATGTGATGCTTCTTTTCAGTAGCGTCAGAACCCATCCTCTATCTCCCGCAGCAGCTCGGAGAGGGTGGAGCCCGCGTACGTCCTGGCCCTGCCCTCCAGCCTAAGGTCCTGGAAGCACACCCAGCGGCCGTAGGGGTCCGCCTCGGGGCCGTACACGCACCCGACGGGAATGCCGCAATAGAGGGCCCATCCGTACAGTCCGACCATGCCGGAAGGCGCCATCTCCAGCGTAACGCAGCAGGTCGAAGGGGTCTTCGGCTCGCGCCTGCTGGGCTTACGCTTGCCTCCGCTCGGCGCACCCGTCTCCGGGCTCCTGGGCCCACGCCCGCCGCCCCGTGGCCGGCACGCTTCGCCGGCTACCATGACAGCACGTCCTCGGAGGTGAAGGGGACGGTGCGGTACTCGTCGTGGGTGGGGAACGCCTCGGAGCTGATCACCCACGCGCCGGCCTCCCGGTCCTGGGTGAAGGCGAAGGTCGCGTCAACGGTGCTGCCGTCCTCGTAGGTGACGAGCCAGGTGCCCGCGCGCCCGCCCTCCACGGCCTCGATGGAGTAGAACTCCACGGTGGCGGAGGTGACCAGGTCCCCGGCGAACTCGGTGAAGCCGTCCCGCTCGAAGAGCATCCAGCACGCCGGGTCCTCCGTGGCCTGCCACAGGCACTCCTCCTTGGTGACCACGTCCAGCAGCCCGGCGAGCAGCCGCTCCTGGCCCGTGGGCTCGGCTATCGGCTCGGCGCCCTCGGGGATCAGCGCTCCCGGATCCGTCGCGGCGGGTTGCTCTCCCCCGCCGGCGCCGGCGCCGCCGTCCCCGGGCCCCGCCAGGTTGAACGCGGTGATGGCAACGGAGACCGCCATGAGCGCGGCGGTCCCCACGGCGAAGGCCTTGGCCCGCGGCTCCAGCTCCGCCCACTTCTCGCGCAGGTGCGATATCGTCATGGTGCCC
>JAQXQN010000173.1 GCA_029101185.1 Eggerthellales bacterium
GGTTTCTAAGCTCCTTGCGCCAGGGGGTAAGGCGGTGTTCAGCTGTAACTTGAGGACATTCAAGCCTGATAATGAAGAGCTAGAGCGCAGGGGCATCCATCTTGAGGACATTTCGGCAGACACAATCCCTCATGACTTCCAGCGCAACCCGCGAATCCATAAGTGCTATAGCCTGACCGTTGAGTAAGTGGGGTACGCTCAGCGGTAAGTGCGGAATACGTATGAGCGCGCGTACGGGAATGGGTACGGTTGTGAAGCAATTGTGCACGGGGAAGAAAGTGTTTGAAAAAGCCTTCGGAGAGCATTAGTATAACTTCTTGCCGCTTTGATACCAGATGGGCGGCTAGAAATCATATTGCAGGGTGGAGCAGTCTGGTAGCTCGCCGGGCTCATAACCCGGAGGTCATCGGTTCAAATCCGGTCCCTGCGTCCAACAATTACCGCAGGTCAATTTATCGACCTGCGTTTTTGTTTTCTGCTCCGGGCGCAGTCGCGCATCCGGGAATCCTTTGGGCGGTGGGCTTATTTTGCAGCATTATGCGCAAACGCCGAACTAACAATGCAAATCGGCAGATGGTGTAAGGTCTGGACTCTTCGTGCCGTATAGTGGCAGCATTCGTTTTGACCGTAAGGAGGTCGTCATGTTCTGCAACAATTGCGGATCGCAACTGCCCGATGGGGTGAAATTCTGCCCGAGCTGCGGGTCGCCCGTGGCCAATCCCACAGAGCCCCAGCCTTTTGCCGGAATCGCCGCTCCAGTTGAGGTGCCTGCACCTGCTGAAGCGCCCGCTGCTGCAGAGGCCCCGACCGAGGTGTATACCCCTGCTCCTGCCGGCGTGACCGTTCCCATTGAGCCCGCTGCTGCAGAGGCCCCGACTGAGGTCTACGCTCCCGTTTCCGCCACTGTGACGCCCCAGTACTCTTACGGCGCAGCCCCTGAGCAGCCTGCTGACGCACAGCCTGTTGCTGCTCAGTACGGCATCCAGCCTCAGTACAACCAGTATGGCCAAGGGCAGACCACTGCTTCTCAGTTGGGTGTGCCCCAGTTCGATTCGTCAGCATATGCAAATCAGCCTGCAAAGGCAAAGAAGTCCAAGCTTCCGCTGATCATCGGCATCGTGGTTGGCGTGGTGGTGTTGGCGGTTATTGCCGGTGCCATTCTGCTCGGCGGCAAGGACACCCCTGTAAGCACCGGTGGCCCCCATGTGAGCTCTTCTGGTGTCACCCAGACCGAAAGCCCTGATAACGGTGACAACGGCGCCACTGCCGCTGGAAGCAATACTGCAACCAGCACCGGCAGCAACACCGCCACTGCCACCGGCAGCAACACCGCCACCAGCACCGGTGGTAACAGCGCTGCCTCGGGTGGGAATTCTGCGGCCCCTTCCACGGGTGGTTCTGCCGCTTCCTCTCAGTCCAGCACCATCGTGGTGACTTTCGAAAACCGGAATATCGAGAGAGTCGGTTCCATTTACATCAACTCCCCTCAGGACACCTCCTGGGGAGAGCCGCTTGCCCAGGGGATCGATCCCTCTGACACGGTTTCCATCCGGGTGGAAGCCACCTCTGACGGGGTGTATGACGTGGGCATTATCGACAACGCATCCTGGAACTATGATTTCTATGGCGTCACCATTGTTGATGGCGATACTTTGATTCTTGATTCCGACGGAACGCTGTATGCGAACGGCGTCTGGTACGCCTGCGAGCCCTACCAGTCCTAGGAAATACGTCTCCAGATAAGGAGGAAGGCCACGGCGGAAGCGTCGTGGCCTTTTTTCGCCTGGGATGCATCGCGACTCTTTACGCCCAGGGCGACCGCGACTCTTCATGCCCGCACTTCTTGACTCTCCCGTAAGGGGATTGTTCATACTGGCTGCATCGCGCGTGTCCGATGATCGTCTTCGGTTGATAATGGCCTAAGTCAGACAATCACTCGCGTTTGGTATTCATCAACGTACGATGGGGCCCACCGTTTCCGCTCGGGATTCCGTTTGGCATTCAGGACATGGCGCGCTGGAAGGAGTAAGACGTGCTCAAGATCGGCGAATTCTCAAAAATGTCCCAGCTGACGGTTAAAGCCCTGCGGTTCTATGAGAAGGAGGGCCTGCTTTTGCCCGCCGCAGTGGACTCTTTAACGGGATACCGGATGTATGAGACCTCCCAGCTGGCAATGGCGGCGCGGATTAGGACGCTTCGACATCTTGGATTCAGCCTTGGCGAGATCAAGATGCTGCAGTGCGGTGCCGACATAAGAAAGATGCTTGTAGCAAAGGCGGCTGAGCTGGAGAAACAACGGTCTGACCTTGGGTTTCGTCTTACGGCAATCAAACGGATGCTTGAGGAGGATCCCATGAAGTATCGTGTTGAGGAAAAGACCATCCCCTCCATGCTGGTGTATTGCGCCGAGACCACCCTGGAGTCCTACGGGGACGCCATGAGGTGGATTCCTGCCCTCGGTCAGCGGGTGCGGGAGCTTAATCCGTCTCTGACCTGCGCAAATCCGCCCTATGAGTTCTGCGAGTACCTGGATGGGGAGTATCGGGATCGGGATGTGCGCATCAGGCACAGCGAGGCCATTGAGCCCGGCGAGGCAGATCTTGTGGGTGACGAAGTGGTCAGCTTTCGGACCATCCCCACGGTGAAGGTGCTTTCCGTTGAGCATCGGGGTGCCTATGAGCAGATTGGGCAGGCCTACAGCTTCCTGATGGAGTACGCGGAGTCAAACGGGTACGAATGTGCAGGGCTCGCCCGGGAAAGCTACATTGACGGCATCTGGAACAAGGATTCCGTGGACGAGTGGCTGACGGAGATTCAACTACCCGTCAAGTAGGCGTTGCGCGGCGCGCCCTGTATGTCCGATGGCATGCAGGGCGTGTTATTCCTTGGTTCGGCTTCCTTGCTGGCCTAGGCCCGGTTGCGTCGGTTGATCTCCCACAACCCTTTGAGCAGCAGGTTCGGATCGTAGATGAGGGGCCTTGTACAGGCGGGGACAATCAGTCTTGATACGCCGCCAGTGACCAGGGTGGTGACTGGCTCTCCGAGTTCTTGCGATACCCGGTCAATCAGCCCGTCAATCATGGCGGCGTTGGCGTGGACCACGCCGCTGCGCATACTGTCAACGGTGTTGCGGCCAATCAGTTCCCTGGGGGGCTCAAGCTTGATGAAGGGCAGCTGGGATGCCTGGGCGGTCAGGGCATCTTGAGAGATGACCACGCCAGGGATAATGATGCTGCCCAGATATTCGCGGCTGGAGTTGAGCACGGAGAGGGTGGTTGCGGTGCCCATGTCAAAAATGGCCAAACACCCTTCATAGTCAGCTACGGCTCCTGCCGCATCTGCGATCATATCCACGCCCAACTTGTCAGGATGATCGGTGGTAATGGTGAATCCCAGGTCCATGGAGGAGTTGACCACTAGAGGGTCAAGGCCGGTTTTGGCCTTGACGGATGCCACCACGCTTTCGGTAAGCTCGGGAACCACCGAACTGACAATGGCGGAGTCCACGTTGCTGAAATCAAAGCCGTGCATGGCCACTACGCCTTCGAAGCCCTCCATGAACTCATCGATGGTGCGGCGCTTGTCGGTGGGAAACCGTAGGGCGGAAACTAGTTCTCCTCGGGTGGGCATCAAGCCCATGACCACGTTGGTGTTGCCGATATCAACTGCAAGCAGCATGCGATCTCCTTTTAATGTGGTTCTATCCGTCTTGGCCAGGCGGATCAAGGGGTGAAAGGTCAAATAGTGCGGTGAGAATCTCGTGGGCGGCGCTGTGCTTGGACATGAGCTCAAGCTGGCGCACTCCCTGGCGGGTAATGAGGGAAATCACATTGGTGTTAGAGCCAAACCCTGCACCCTCCTGCTTAAGGCTGTTGGCACAGATCATGTCCACCTGCTTTTTGTTCAATTTTGCCGAGGAATTCTCTATGAGGTCTCTGGTCTCCATGGAGAATCCGCACAGGCGCTGTCCGGCAACACGATGGGCTCCAAGCCAGGACAGGATGTCTACGGTGCGCTCCAGATGGATGGTCAGGGAGCCGTCGGATTTCTTTACCTTATCCGTTGCCACTTGGGTGGGACGATAATCCGCCACCGCTGCCGCCTTGATAACGGCATCGCAGTCAGCGTATTCGGCAGATACCGCTTCAAACATGTCCTGGGCGCTGGTGACTCGTATCGTTCGTACGCCATCAGGGGCGGAGATCTGCACGGGTCCGGATATTAGGATCACATTGGCCCCGCGGTCCCTGGCCGCTTCGGCAAGGGCGTAGCCCATCTTGCCTGTGGAGTGGTTGGAGATAAACCGAACCGGGTCAATTGCCTCCTGGGTGGGGCCGGCAGTGACCAGGATTTTCTTTCCCACAAGGTCTTGCGTGGCGTTCATGCTACAGACCCAGGTTTCTTTTCTCGGCGGCGATGGTGGTTGCGGGCCCATGGCCGCTGAGTACCACGGTGTTGCCGGGTAGCTTCATTAGCCGCTTAAGAGACTTGGTCATCTGGGAGACGGAGCCTCCTTCGAAATCTGTTCTGCCAATGCCTGCGTTAAAGAGGGTGTCGCCGGAGAGCAGCACGGGGGGCTCTTGCGAACCAGGTTCAGGTTCGTTATAGAGGCAGATGCTTCCGATGGTGTGGCCGGGGGTGTGAAGCACCTTCCACTGCAGCCCCGCAAGGGTAAGGGTGTCTCCATCGGAGATGGTGTGGTCAACCCTCACACCAGGTATGGGCAGCTTGCGGCCTTCAAACCAGGGGTCTTCGATAAGTTTCTTATCAAGGGGATGGGCGTAGGTCTCCGCTCCTGTGCGGGCCACCATGTCGTAGCCCGCCCCCATGTGATCATCATGGGAGTGGGTGAACACGATGTCACTGACTTGGGTGCCCATCTGGGCGATGGCTGCGGAAATGGCCCGTGCATTGGCGCCTGGATCAACAAGAAACGCCCCCTGGGGGGTGGCAACGACGTAGCAATTGGTGGCGTACATCCCAACGCTGAGCATGCCAATCTCCATGCGAGTGCCAATCTTGATTCGTTTCATGCGGTCCTCCGTGTCCGTATAGCGTGTCGCCTAGTATAGAAAAACGCAGCCCCAACACATCCCTCAAAGGTGAGTAAGTGGGACGGATTGGGGCATATGTTGGCAAAAAGACTACTCGCTGCGGTGCATGTTGATGTAATCGAGCAGTTCGCTTCGCTTGTGTATCTGCATTTTCGCGTAAATGTGGCGAACATGGGTCTGAGTGGTGTAAGGGGAGATGTAAAGCTTCTTGGAGATGCTGTCCACCGTGTAACCTTTGGCAATCAGGCGGATAATCTCCCCTTCTCGGGTGGAGAGTCCGAATTCCTTGATGACGGAGTCGCAGATGTCGTCAATCTCGTAGGTGGAGTTGTTGTTCACCGTCAGGCCGGTGATGTTTTGCTCCTGGCGGATGTGGGGGATGATGATCAGCGCCAGCATGCAGATAAACCCGAGGGCCAGGGGTTGCCCGAAGGTGTCCACAACCCCAAGGGTCTCCTCTAGCACGGCAATCGAGTTGCCCACGAGAAAGCCGATGCGTACGCACCCCGAGGAGAGCCCGAAGGCAAACGAGGGCGCCAGATAGCCCTTTGAGGACAAGGACCCGAAGTACATGATGATCAGAATTTCAAATACGCCGCACAGGGCCACGGATATCTCAAAGGACGCGCAATAGAGGAACGTGTCCTGGGTGGCGTAGAGGCTGATGCTGATGACGCAGGCGGCCATAAGCCAGGGAATCAATTGATAGATGGAGGAGTTGTTGACCATGCGCTTGTACGCTAGGCCGATCATCAGCAGCAGCACGGCGCTAGCGAACACGCCCCAGACGTAGCCCTTTCCCTCCTCTGGAAGAAACTCAATGGGGATGATGGCGATGTTGTAGTAACACGCTGCGCAACAACCGCTGATGGTGATGCAGATGATGGCCATGGAGAACATGGCGTTCTTGCGGGGCTTCTCCGGCAGCAGGGGAGGGATGGTTGCCTTCTCGGGGAGGCTTTCGGTCTCCTTTTTGAACGCCGCCATTGCCAGTAGGGGAATGCAGGATACGAAGATTGAGTCGAAGGGTGCAGGTAGCACGTAGGAAACAAGAAGAAAGACGCCCATGACCACGGCAAACACCGGGGCGATCTTTTCGATGGTGAACTTTGAGTGGCGCCTGCCGTGGAGTTCTCCCCACAGCAGCCACAGGGAGGCGTTGAGAAATCCCAGTATCAGGGGGAATAGCACGCCATAGAGGGAGAAATGCTGCCATACGGGGGTGACCATGGTGAAGATCAGGGTGCAGATGCACAGGCCGATGCTGAGCACGTAGTTGGATTGGGCCTGGTTTTCAAAGAGGCGGCCCTTCTTCATAAACAGGGGAAGAATGAGAAGGAAAAAGCCAGAGGCCCCCAGGTTGGCGAGCCATGAGAGGATGTTGGCGAACTCAAGCAGCCCGCTCCAGCGGATGACACCAGGGACAAACCATAGACAGTAGTACCAAGCTAGTACCAGCATCAGTCCTACGTAATGAAGGCCCAGCTTCTCCTTATCGGCGTTGATCTTGGTCAACCCCGAACCGACAGTACTCAACGTCATGAAAGCCCCCCGATTTATAACCTTATGGCGTTGCCGCGCTATGAGTGAACCTAGTACTTAGCTTCGGTTGCATTGGTAGTGAGCATACCAAGAGTGAGGTCCTTTCCCCAATCCAGCGGTCATTGTATTTGGTTTTGCTGATTACTCACCCGTTATCGATATAAGAGTTTTCCAAAAGTTGCTAATTACTCAAAAAATGAGTCGGTTTTTGGCATCACAAAAAAATAAGTATCGGCAAATTAGCCGCGTTCGTGGGATGAAAGGCCCTCTTTCGCGGCACATGATGCCATCAGACCCGCAAATCGGTGCCGCATGCCGAAAACTTGGGAAATTCGGCGGATGGGCGGATTGGTTTGACGGGCTGGTACCCGAGAGAGGAGGCGATGAATCAAGGGCACCTGCTATCGAAGGGATGTCGCAAGCCTGCGGCCATCCTTTAATTAAGTCCGCGTCTAAGGCTCTGGCAGAGGACAAGGGATTTTCGTCCAATGCCAAAGCAAGAGACCCGGTTCTGTTCAAATCCCGAGACGCAAGGGGAAATGCCGCTCGGGACAATAGAAAGGAATGAAATGGGACTGAGAAAGCAAGGAGAGGTGACCTATAAGGACATTTCTGGTTTCCAGAAGTGGTTCCTGATCACCCTGATTTCTATGGGTTCTTCCGTCGTGTACACCCCCATGTATCTGAAGGGCGTGTTCTACGATCCCCTGCAGGCCGCCATCGGCTGCACCAACGCCGAGCTTGGCCTGATGGTCTCTGTCTACGGCATCACCGCCATGATCTGCTACCTGCCCTCCGGCATTGTGGCCGACAAGTTCCGTATGCGTCATCTGGCCAGCGTGGGCTTCATTGGCACCGCAATCCTGACCTGGATTTACGCTCTGATGCCCTCCGTTATGATGTGCTATGTGCTCTTCGTGGGCATGGGCATCACCTCCATTCTGATTTGGTGGGGCACCCGCTTTAAGGTCGTCCGTCTGTGCTGCGCTGAGGAGCAGTACCCCGCGCACATCGGTACCTCCTACTCCATCTACGGCGTTGCCGGTCTGATTATCGGTCTGGTGAACGTTGCTATTGCCGCCGCCATCCCCGATCAGGTTCTCGGCATGCAGGCCGTCTTGATCTTCCTGGGCGCCATCATCTTCATCCTTGGCGTTCTGTCCATCCTGTTCATGCCCAACTTCAAGGGCGAGATCAACAAGGATTCCAAGCTCTTCTCCCTGGAAGATGCCATCGCTGCCATTAAGTACCCCGGCGTTTTGTGGTGCGCACTTGGCTACATGATGGTCTACGGCGTCTATCAGGGCGCTACCTACACCACCCCCTACCTGTCTCAGGCCCTCGGAGTGGGCGACTCCATGACCGCAACCATCGGCCTCATCCGTACCTATGGTATTGGTCTGCTGGCTGGTCCCGTTCTGGGTATCGTTGCCACCAAGCTGAAGAGCTCCTCTAAGACCATCTTCGGCTGCTTCGCCTTCGCCATCGTCATCCTCATCGCCTTCATCCTGGTTCCTCAGGATCCCGGCATGGGCATGATTGGCGTGGTTCTCACCGTCCTGTTTGGCTTCTTCACCTACGGCGCCTTCTCCATCGGCTCCTCCCCCCTGTCCGAGGTGGGCATCCCGATGTCCATCTTCGGTACCGCTGTTGGTGTTCTGTCCGTCATTGGATACCTGCCCGACGTCTTCATCCACACCTGGTACGGTTCCATCCTTGACGCAAGCGGTCTTGCCGGATTCAGCACCATCTTCATCATCGAGATCGTGCTTGCTGTCATCGGCATGCTGTGCATGGTGATGGCCATCCGCGCCATGAAGAAGCACGCTGCCACCCAGGCTGCAGAAGAGTAACAACCACCGATAGCATGCTCTGATTCCCATCGCCGTGTATCTCAAGGAGGGCGGGCTCGAGTCCGCGAGTCCGCCCTCCGTATGTCTTCAGAGAGAGGGTAGGAACGAAAAATGACCATTACGCCCGATCCGATGCCGCTGCTGACCGAGCAGGTCAAGGCGGTTCTTAAGAAGCAAGAGGAGCTGGTTGAAGGCGCGTTTGACACTAACGCCGGCTTCGAGCAGATGAGGCTGAACTACGTGAAGGAGCGCAGGTTCTGGAACGAGGGCGGCCCTGAAATGGCAAAAACCGTGGACGAGGAATTCCAGGGACCCGCAGGCTCCTTCCTCACCCGTTACTATTACCCCGTTGAGGCCGAAAAGCTTCCCGTCATCATCTACATCCATGGCGGAGGCTTCGTGGTTGGAAACTGCGACACCCATGATCGGGTGTGCAGGATCATCGCCTCTCAGACGGGCGCTGCGGTGGTAAGCGTTGATTACCACCTGTCTCCCGAATCCACCTATCCCACCAACATCCAGGAGTGCGCGGCGGTTGCCAAGTACCTTCATGAGCATGGTGCGGAAAAAGGTATCGACGGCGAGGACATCTCCTTTGCCGGCGATTCCGGCGGGGCCGTGCTCTCCTTCGCCACCAACCTGTGGCTGCGCGATGAGGAGGGCGACAACTCCTACGTGAAAACCATGCTGCTCTACTACGGCTACTACGGACTGAAGGACTCCCCGTCCCGGCGTCTGTTTGGCTGGGAGATTGACGGCATGCGCGAGGAAGATCTGGTGTACTACAACGCCATGTGGCTGGGGGACAACCCCATGGAAAAGCCCGAGCTGATGGATCTTCCCTATGTGAACATGCTGGCACGGGATCTGACCTTTGGCATCCCGGACTGCTTTATCGCATCCGCCGGCCTTGACCCTCTGCGCGACGACAGTCTGGTGCTGCATGAGGCCCTTGATGTGCTGGGGGTTCGCAACCAGTACGTGAACTACGAGGGTGTGCTGCATGCCTTTGTCCATTGGACCCGCATGTGCGACGAGGCCAATGCCTGCCTGGAAACTTCCGCAGAGTTCTGGAAGGCTCAGCGGCAGTAGTTTTGCACGAACCGGCCCGGAGGCCCCCGACCCTTCGGGCCGGCCGCACCGCTTCATCAACAAGGATACATCGCATTGGCGAAAGATCGCGCATCCGCGCACTCTTCGCCCTATCCCAGGAGCCGCAGGAAGGCGGGCCTTGGGAGCGTGTAATCAAAACAAGGTAGTTGCCCGAGCATTCGGGTGGAAATACGTGAATAGGAGGATGGTAATGGATTTTAGCCTTACCGAAGAGCAGGAACTTATCGTTCAGTCCTACGCTGACTACATGGAGTCTGAGAACTGGGAGACCTACTTCCATGAGTGCGACGAGGCTCATGAGTATCCCCTGCGCTGGGTCAAGGGTTTGTGCGAGCTGGGCTTCGACCAGATCATGCTGCCTGAGGAGCATGGCGGACTCGGCCTTGAGCAGCCCACCGTCACCCTGATGGCCATCTACGAGGTTCTGGGCAAGTACGGCGCCCCCACCTACGTGCTCTATCAGCTTCCCGGATTCACCACCATCCTGCGCGAGGGCACTGAGGAACAGATCGAGAAGGTCATGTCCACCCTGGGCAGCGGCGAGCAGATCTGGAACTCCGCATGCACCGAGCCCGGTGCTGGCTCCGACGTTGCTGGCCTGACCACCAACTACCATCGCGAGAACGGCAAGATCTACCTCAACGGTACCAAGACCTTCATCACCTCCGCTAAGGGTGTGAAGTACCTGGTCATCATGGCCCGTTCCGCAGACGTGGCCGAGGGTGAGAAGCCCATCTACACCGAGTTCTTCGTTGACATGAGCCTGCCTGGAGTCTCTCTGTCCCCCTTGAACAAGCTGGGCCTGCGCATGGACTCCTGCTGCGAGGTGTACCTGGACAACGTTGAGCTGGAGGAGAAGGACATCTTCGGCACCGAGGGCAACGGCTTCAACCGCGGAATTTCCGACTTCAACTTCGAGCGCTGGTTGGTTGGCGCCTGCGACTACGGCACCGCCATCTCCGCCTTTGAGGATGCTGCCACCCATGCATGGACCCGCATCGCCTTTGGCAAGCCCATTGCCCGCCAGCAGCTGAACACCCTGAAGTTCTGCGAGATGACCATCAAGCTGGACGCCATGAAGAACATGCTCTACGAAGCAGCATGGAACGCTGACACCAACCTCGGCGGCGACATCGACGCCGGTCAGGCCGCTATGTGCAAGTACTACTGCGCCAACGCCGCCTTTGAGGTGGTTGACGACGCCATGCAGATCCTCGGCGGCATCTCCGTTGCTTCTGAGCATCGCATCAACCGCATTTGGCGCGACCTGCGCGTGGACCGCATCTCCGGTGGCACCGACGAGATGATGATCCTCACCTGCGCCAAGAACGCCATCAAGCCCTATCGTCAGTAATCCTCTCACGGGGCGGGCAGGACGCTTCGCCACGTGAATCAAGGCTGTAACCGGGTCTTTCTTTGGGAAGAGGAAGACCCGGGGCCTGAGTTGGCCCCACGGGGAAGGGAAGCCCTGGTGGGGAAGGGAACCAAGAGAGAAAAGAGAGACCAATGGCTGGAATTCCTACCGAGAAGCCGAGCTTCGGCGTTCTTGACGATGTGAAGGTTGTCTTCGCTGCAATGGAGGAGGCCATCCCCCGCGCATGCAACATCATGGCCGACTGGGGTGCGGACGTGACCTGGCTGGAGAACACCGGCTATGGCGACACCGTCCGTGACGCTAAGAACGTGGTGCAGGCTGAGCGCCGCAACTGCCGCTCCGTCCAGCTCAACCAGTTCACCCCCGGCGGTAAGGAGGCCCTGCTGGCCATCCTCAAGGACGCCGACATCTTCATGGAGTCCTCCAAGGGCGGCACCTGGGATCGCAAGGGCTTCACCGATGAGGATATGTGGGCCGTCAACCCCAAGCTGATCATCATCCACTGCTCTGGCTACGGCAAGTACGGCGAGCCCGACCGCGTCAAGCGTGCAGCGTATGACGGAACCGTGGGACCCTACGCTGGCTTCACCTGCCAGAACGGCACCCCTGAGCAGCCCATGATCACCATGCCCTACTCCGGCGACTACATCAACTCCTACCTGCTGATTGGCGCTTCCCTGGCTGCTCTGCGCAAGGCCGAGCGCACCGGTAAGGGCGAGTCTATTGACTGGGCAATGTACGAGGGCATCATGTACATGAGCCAGTACTTCATGGTTGACTACCTCAACGACGGCATCGTGTGGCCCCGCGCCGGCGCCCGCAACCAGAACCTGTGCGGTATTGGCGTGTACCAGTGTTCCGACGGCTTTATTGCCGTGAACCTGTTTGGCATCAAGCAGAACAAGTGGATGATCGAGGAGCTGGGTCTTGGCGAGCACTGGGGCACCCCCGAGCTGCCCGAGGACACCGCATCCCTGTGGCTGTCCATGCCCATCGCCCAGGAGTTCGAGAAGCGCTTCGAGGCCTGGCTGCTTGAGCGCAAGCGCCTTGATGCCGAAGCTACCCTGGCCGAGCATGCCATTGCCGCTCAGATCGTCTACGAGTTTGAGGACATGGTCAAAGACACCCATATGGCCAAGCGCGGCAACTTCGTTGAGTGGACCACCGCCGACGGCGACACCTTCAAGGGCCTGTCCCCCATGCCTCGCTTCGAGCAGACCCCTGGTCAGATCTGGCGTCCCGCTCCCCACAAGGGCCAGGACACCTTTGACGTGCTCACCAAGGCCGGCCTTACCCCCGAGCGTATCGCCGAGCTTGAGGCTGAGGGCGCTATTCGCTGCGGCGAGTAACCGCTGACACCTAGGGAAGGGCGCTTCGTCCTTCCCTCGCACACACCGCCTGCCGCAGGGAGGAGGGGCCTTGCGGCGGGCGTGCTGCATCTAGGGAGCGCTGGGTCTGAGAAACGCTGCCTGAAGAGCGCCGCGTTGGGAGCCTTCCGTCAGAGGAGGCTCGTAGCATGGGAGAGGGACAGATGACTGACATCGCAGGAAATCAGAGCATTCGCGACCTGTGGACCGACTGCGTGAGGCTTCGGCCCAACAACGTGTTCCTGCGCTACCAGGACAGCGCCGGCAATCGGGCCGTGTATACCTACGCCCGATTCTTCGGCAAGATCAACCAGACGGCCAACATGCTTATGGACCTGGGCGTGAAGCCCGGGGAGTGCGTGGCCATGCAGTGCGATAACTGCGCCGAGTTCATTATGGTTCAGTTCGCCTGCGCCCAGATTGACGCTATCTTTGTTCCGCTCAACGCTCAGCAGACCCTGCTCGAGAGCATCTATATGATCGAAAAGACCCAGGCCAAGGTCATGATCACCAATCGGGACTTCCTGGAGTACTACCATGGCGAAGGGTCCTATCACATGGACACCCTCATCTTCCTGGGGGATCTTCACGTGCCCGGCGCTCTAAACTTCTGCGATGAGATTGCCGGATACGCCAAGGTCCTTAATGAGGAGCGCCTTATAGATCCACTGGACACCTGCGAGATCCTGTTTACCTCGGGCACCACCTCAGACCCCAAGGGCGTGGAGATCACCCACGCCAATCTGGTGTACGGGGCTTACATGGGGGCCTGGGAGTTCTCCTTGCGCAGCGACGACGTGTTCCTTACCACCATGCCGGTGTTCCATTCCAACTTCCAGCTTTCGGCTCTGATGCCGGTGCTGGTTGCCGGGGCTCAGCTGGTGCTGATCCAGAAGTACAGCGCCCGCAGGTTCTGGGTACAGGTGCGGGATTATGCCGCCACCGTCATCCAGATGGTATCCATGATGGTGCGGACCATGATGCTGCAGCCTGAGGATCCCTGCGAGCGGGAGCACTACGTCAGGGAGGTCCAGTACTACCTCCCCATCTCCGATCAGGAGAAGATTGATTTCGAGCAGCGTTTCAATGTGCGGCTGCTGAACTGCTATGGCTCTACGGAGTCCATCTCCTGGGTGCTCACGGACCTTCCCGTGGGACCAAGGAACTGGCCTTCGGTGGGACGCCCCGCCTTGGGCTATGAGGTCAAGATTGTCGACGAACAGGGCAATACCTGCCCTCCCGGCCAGGTGGGAGAAATCCTTGTCCATGGCCAGGTGGGGCGGACCCTGATGAAGGGGTACTACCACGATCCCGAGAACACCGCTGCGGCCATAAGCCCCGATGGGTGGCTTTCCACCGGCGACAAGGGCTATATGGACGAATCCGGCTGGTTCTACTTCGTGGATCGCAAGAGCAACATGATCAAGCGGGCGGGGGAGAATATTTCCGCCTCCGAGGTGGAAAACGTCCTGAGGGAGATTCCCCAGGTGGCGGAGGCCGCCGTTATCGGGGTGCCCGATCCTATCAGGGATCAGGCCGTCAAGGCCTTCATCCAGCTTGAGGAGGGCTGCCAGATCACCTCCGATCAGGTGGTGGCATTTTGCGAGAGCAGGCTGGCAACCTTCAAGGTCCCTTCGATCATCGTGTTCGTGGATGAGTTCCCCAAGACCAGCGTGGGCAAGATTGCCAAGAAGCTGCTCAGCTAGGCAATTTCTTTTAGGTATGTGCCCGCAATGCAGCGGGTTTCGCATACAGGAGGATCGAGAGAAAGAAGGGAATTATGAACGATCCTAAGCTATTCAAGAAGGGTACGAAGGCGAGCCCACCCGAGACTGGGGAGGAGCCCGTGATCATCCTGCCTGAGGGAAGTAATTTCCCCACCACGGACCAGGCACCCTTCACCCGTTTCCTGAAGAAGATTGCGTTCTTCTCTAGTGGCGGCGCATTTCTTGACGGCTACGTTCTTTCTTTGATCGGCGTTGCATTGACGCAGATCAAGCCCCTGTTTGACCTGACTCCCACCTGGAGCGCCCTGATTGGTGCATCCGTCATGGTGGGCATCCTTATCGGTACGCTCATCGGCGGGTACCTCACCGACCGAATCGGCCGCCGCACCATGTTCATCATCGACCTGGTTGCCATTGCGGTCATTTCCATTCTCTCGATGTTCTGCGCTAGTCCGCTTCAGCTGGTACTCAGTCGCGTGCTCCTTGGCATTTTCGTGGGCGCCGACTATCCCATCGCAACATCCCTTATCGCTGAATTCACTCCGGCGAAAAACCGCGCCGTATCCATGGGCCTGGTGTCTGCATCCTGGTACCTGGGCGCAACGGTTGCTGCATTTGTCGGTTTCTTCCTCTACGACGTGGACGGTGGCTGGAAGTGGATGCTGGGTTCTGCCGTGATCCCCTGTATCATCCTTCTGATCGGCCGTCATGATGTTCCTGAGTCCCCCCGCTGGCTGTCCCAGAAAGGCTACACCCATAAGGCTCGTGCTGTTTTGGATAAGGTCTATGGTCCTGGTTATTACCTGGAGCCTGAGGACGTGGAGGAGCACGTGAGCCTGGGCAAGCTGCTCAAGGGTGGGTATCTCAAGCGCGTGATCTTCGTGGGCGTCTTCATCCTGTGCCAGGTGGTGCCCATGTACATGATCTACACCTTCGGGCCGGACATCATGCACGCCTTTGGCCTTGATCACGGCAAGGACTCCATCCTTGGCGAGAGCGCCGTAAGCTTCTTCTTCCTGGCCGGCTCCATCCCCGCCATGTTCTGGCTCAACTCCATGGGCCGGCGCAAGCTGGTCATCGTCAGCCTGGCGTTGATGATGGTTGGCCTGCTGATCTTGGGTATTTGGCCCGCAGCGCCTATCCTGGTGGTCATCCTGGGATTTGGCCTGTATGCCTTCTTCAGCGGCGGACCGGGCATTTTGCAGTGGCTCTATCCCAACGAGATCTTCCCCACCGACGTGCGGGCATCCGCCGTGGGCCTGGCCATCGGATTCAGCCGCATTGGCACCATCGCGGGCACCTATGCCACTCCCTATATGCTGGAGTATCTGGGCATTGGCCCGACCATGCTGGTGGCCGCTGGCTTGGTGGCAATCGGCCTGGTCATGAGCATCTTCATGGCCCCCGAGACCAACGGCAAGACCCTCAACGAGGCAAGCTCGCTCTAGCGTTTGCCTCTTGCGCTGCGTGACGCCTGAGGACCTTGGTGGCTGGGGCGCGTGACGCCTGAGGCTGCGAAGCCCCTTGTAATTGCTGGCCCGTTCGCCCGTCTGGGTGGACGGGCCTTGTTGCGTTAGGTAGGATTGCGCTGCGAGGTTGGCGGTGCTATGACGTGGCGCCCTGCCCTTGCAAGGTGCCTATGTGGAGGATTTTTGGGAGGCGAAGTGGACAGACCCGCTATTGAGGCCCTGGATTTGAGTCCTCTGTGGCTGGCGGATGCCGCCGAAGACGGGCCGTGGCAGGAGATTCCTGCAGGTTTGCACGCTTTTCGCCTGGTGGTGCCCTTTGCCTTAGGGGTGGGAGACCCATCCAACGTGTATCTGTTCAACCGAGATAACCAGTGGCTTATGGTGGATGCTGGTGCCGATCATGAGCCGTCAGGAGCCGTGTTAAAACGGTTTTTTGCCGAGCACGGAGTGACGGGGCGCAATCTGACGGTCTTTTTCACCCATATGCATGAGGACCACTCCTGGCTGGTGGATTGCGTGCCTGAAGGGTCGGTGGCGTACGTGCATCGGCATGGAGTTGAATCTCGGGAACCAGGGCGGCAGCAGGAGATCCAGGAGGAGTTTCGGGAGATGCTCGAGGCTGGCGGGGTACCCCACGACCAGGCCCTGGTGTATCAGGAGGATAATCGGGAGCGGACGCGGCTGCCTGAGGGAAGGTTGTGCGTCCGTCCTCTTAAGGGAGGGGAGAGGCTGCAGCTTCTGGGCATGACCTGGCAGGTGATTTTTTCCCCAGGCCACAGTCCCAATCATTTGCTGCTTCTGCAGCCGGAAACCGGGCTACTGTTCAGCGGCGATGTGGTGCTGGCTGACCGGACTCCGTCGGTGGAGCTGACGGAGTTTGGGACAAGCGGCATGGGCCAGTATCTGCAGACTCTGGATGATCTTGAGCGCCTGCGGGTGAGGATGGTGCTGCCCGGACATGGGGATAGCGCATCAAAATCCCAGGTAAATGAATGGATTGCGAGGATCAGAAGCCGCAAGCTTGCACGGGTGGAGGCCGTGAGATGCACTATGCGTGAACACCCTGGCCTTGACCTGTATCACGTGGCGTGGATGCGTCTGGGGTGCCAGGATGAGGCCCAATGGCTGGGAAAGCCCCATTTCCAGCGGTATTTCGCCCTGCTGGAGACGGCGGTTGTCATGGGATATGTGGGTGAAACAGAAGCGGGCGCCTAAGGGGGACGCCCGCTGGAGTGATGCGGATTACGGGACGCTGGCGCCTCGCTGCCGCACAGCCTATAAAAACCCTACTCCCACTCGGCGATGCAGTGGTTGAGGAAGGGCTTGCCATCCGGGCAGGAGGCGTCCACCATCTTGAAGACGCAAGAGCTCTCCGAGGTCTTCCAGGCCACCACCCGCAGGGTGGTGCCAGGAAGCACGGGGCTGGTGAAGCGGCACTTGAACCTGGTCAGGCGCTGGGGTTGCCCGGGGATGAACATGCTGATGATGTGGCGCATGGCCACGCCAGCGGAGCTGACGCCATGGGCGATGGGCCTATCAAGACCGGTCTGCTGGGTGTAGGACCAGTCAATGTGCTGCTGGTGCCAGTCTCCCATGAGGCGGTAGATGAGGGGCCAGTTGTACCCGTACGCTTCGTCATGGGAGAAATCGGGCTCGCGGTCGGGATAGGTGACGGAATCCTTGGGGGGCTGCTCGCCGCCCCAGCCGCCGTCGTAGATGCAGCAGTCGTAGGTGTCTACGGTGCACAGATGGGTGCCGTCGGCGCTGTAGGACTTGCCTACCTGCTTGGAGAGGCTGCCGCGGCCCTCGCCCCTGTCCCAGATGGCCTCTTGGGTGACGAAAGTCTCAATATGGTCGGACATCTTGAAGGGAGCATGGAAGCGCACGTCGATGCCGTAGTGCAGGGACCCGGAGTAGTCAAATCCGTAGTCGAGGGTGGTGGTCATCTCCTCGTTGACGGTCAGGGGTACGGCAAAAATGGGCAGCACGTCAAGGCTGGGGTTGGCGGCGTCGTGCTCGTTGATGTAGTTCAGGTCCACAAGGCCGTCCCAGCCTGCGCCGCATCCAAGGGCGCAGATCTCCAGGTCCTTGAAGGTGTAGTCCCTGACGAAGGGTCCAAAGGTCTTGCCGACAATCGCGGTGGAAATGGTCATAGGTATCACCTCGGGGTGTGTGGTGTGTCCGGGGACACGAGGATATGAAAAGGGGAGGGGTGCTCCCTCCCCTTGGCGAAACGGAGATGATGCAGCCGTTTCAGGCGCGCCGATTGGGCGCATACTGGCGTTGGCGGATTATTTGCCCTGCCACACGGGGGTGCGCTTCTCCACGAAGGCGGCGGGACCCTCGATGCCGTCGGCGGTCTTCTCCAGGAAGCGGTAGGCGGCGTCGGAGTAGAGCATGGCGTCTTCCTCGGACATCTGGGAGGCGGCGTGCACAATGTACTTGGTCCACTTCAGGGCCAGGGGAGCGTTCTTCAGGCACTGCTCGGCCAGCTCGATGGCCTTGTCCATGACCTCCTCGGCGGGGACGCAGTAGTTGATCAGGCCCAGGGCCTTAGCCTCGGGGGCCTTGATCTTCTTGCCGGTGAGCAGCAGCTCCATGCAGTCCTTGCGGTTGATGTCGCGGGCCAGACGAACCAGGCCGCCGGTGGAGGCGATGATGCCCAGGCCAACCTCGGTGCAGCCCATCTTGGCGTTCTCGTTGGCAACCACCATGTCGCAGGAGACAGCGATCTCCATGCCGCCGCCGGCAGCGGAGCCGTTCATGGCGCAGATGAGGGGCTTGGAGAACAGACGGTTGGTGATGCCACCGAAGCCGTGCTCGGTAACGGTCTGGCACTCGCCGCCCTCAGAGAGCTCGGAGAGGTCCTCGCCGGCGCAGAAGACCTTGCCGGTGCCGGTGACGATGACCGCGCGGACGGCCTTGTCGGCCTCAGCGTGGTTCATGATGTTCTCCATTGCGGCAGAGGTGACGCCGTTGAGTGCGTTGGCAACCTCGGGGCGATTGATGCGAATGATCAGGAGGCCGTCTTCGCGAAGGTCGCTGACAACCTCAGGAGTGCCAAAGTAATCTGCCATGTTGTTCCGCCTTTCCAGTTGGATTGTTCTTGTCCGACTCCCGGGTCCGTTGATCGGCCGCACGGAATCGATGGTTTGAGTTTACCCAGCGCCCCGCGTATTGGTATCGCAACATCAGCGGTATCCTGGTTTTACCAAAAATTTGGCATCGCATCTTTTTAGTTACCCTGTAATTCCCGCACATCAAGTGATGTTTTTGCCCCCGGAGGCCCCAATAATGGGTGCAGTTCGCAACCTTGCCCAACCCCAAACAAGAAAGGCGAGAAATGAAGATCATCGTTCCCGTTAAGATTGTTCCCGACGACCAGGACATCCAGGTCGCCGCAGACGGCAGCCTTGACTACTCCAAGGCGAAGCCCACCATCTCCACCTATGACCTCAACGCCATCGAGGCCGCTGCACAGCTGGCCGGCGCCGACGGCTCCGTAGTCGTGATTTCCGTGGGCCCCAAGTCCATTGACGACTCCAAGACCAAGAAGGGCATCCTGGCCCGCGGTGTTTCCGAGCTTTACATGGCCGCCGACGACTCCCTGGCCGGTCTGGACGCCTTCGCTACCGCCTCCGCTCTGGCCGCCCTGGTGGCCGAGGTTGGCGAGTACGACCTGATCCTGTGTGGCGACGGCTCCGCCGACAACTACGCCCAGCAGACCGACGTGCAGCTGGCCTGCCGCCTGGGCCTGCCCGTGGTCAATGCTGCGTGCAAGATCGAGGCCGCTGACGGCGGCATCAAGGTGGAGTCCGTGCTTGAGGACACCGTCGAGACCGTAATCTGTCCCCTGCCCGCCGTGGTTTCCGTATGCCCCGACATCGCCGTGCCCCGCATTCCCGGCATGAAGGACATTCTGGCCGCCGGCAAGAAGCCCATGCATGCCGTGGCCGCCGCAGCCGAGCCTAGCGCCATCGAGGTTCTTGAGGTCAAGGCCCCCGAGCAGGCCGACCGCAAGCAGGAGATCATGGACGCCTCCGATGACAACATTGCCAAGTTCGTCGCTGCCATCAAGGCCGCGCTGTAGATAAGGAAAGAGGTCTAAGAAATGACTAAGGCACTCGTTCTCGCCGAGCGCGCCGACGCTGCCGTTGAGCTTGCTGCTGGCGCCCGCACCATCGCCGACGAGGTCATCGTCGTCGCCATTGCCGATATGCCCGTGGCCGAGGGCATCGCCGACCGCGTCGCTCATGTGACCCTGCCCGAGGGCGCAACCGTCGCCGCCGCTGCCGCCACCGTGTCCGCCTTCTGGGCCGCCGAGCGTCCCGACGTGACCCTGGTTGAGCCCACCCGTCACATGAAGATCGTGGCTGGCACCGTTGCCGCCGCCGCTGGTACCTCCGTGATCACCGACGCCATCGCCCTTGAGGGCGGCGTTGCCTCGAGCATGTACTTCGGTGGCGTGGGCCTGAAGAAGCAGCGCTCCGACGCCTCCATCATCACCGTCACCCCCGGCACCTTCGCCGGCCTTGAGGCCTCCGGCGCCAACGCCGCCGAGGAGCTGGCATGGGTGGCTCCTGCTGCTTCCGTCACCCTGGTGTCCTCCACTCCCATCCAGAAGTCCGGCGTGGACCTGACCAAGGCCGACGTGGTTGTGGCCGCCGGCCGCGGCTTCGCCACCGAGGAGGATCTGGGCGCCGCTAAGGAGCTGGCCGAGAAGCTCGGCGGTGGCCTGGGCTGCTCCCGCCCCCTGACCGAGGGCGTCAACTGGCTGCCCACCGAGCTCTACATCGGCGTGTCCGGCCTGATTGTCACCCCCAAGGTCTACATCGCTGCCGGTATCTCCGGCCAGATGCAACACATGGTGGGCTGCAACCGCTCCGGCGTTATGTTTGCCATCAACAAGGACAAGAACGCCCCTGTGTTCAAGCAGTGCGACTACGGCATCATCGGCGATGTGAATACTGTGATTCCCGCCATTATTGCCGCCCTGTAAACACGCAGGTCACTACAATGGCGGCCGCGTGATATCCGGCTAGCGGCGCTGCTGAACGCGTGCGTGCAAGACGGATAGCACCTTGAGGCTAACTCGAGCATCCCGTGGGTTTCCCGCGGGATGCTTTGCATTTGGACAGGGTCAGAGAAGCTGTGCAAGGACGGCTTTGGCAGGCAGACTAGAGGAAGGGGTGTAGAGGCAATGAGCGAAACGTCCGTGGCCGCATCGGGCAACGTTGCGGGGAGGAAATTTCTCCGCGGTGCGCTGTTTGCCATGCTTGGCGGCGTATGCTGGGGCTTTTCCGGCGCCTGCGGTCAATTCCTCATGTCCACCTACGGCGTGGACCCGGTGTGGATCATGGCCGTGCGCCTGACCATTGCGGGCACGGTCATCCTGATTGCCTGTCTGGTCATGCCTTCTCAACGCAAGGTTTTGCTGTCCCGTGACTTTCTGTGCAGCTGGCGAAACGTCCGCGACATCGTGGCCTTCGGGGCCTTGGGGCTGGCCCTCTTGCAATTCTGCTACCTGATGGCCATCGACAACTCCAATGCGGGCACGGCAACGGTGCTTTCCTACATCGGGCCGGTGTTCGTGGTGCTTTACGGATGTTTGAGGGAAAAGCGTGCGCCCCGGAAAAACGAGGTACTGGCGTTGGGGTGCGTGCTGATTGGAGCGTTCATTATTGCCACCCACGGCAATCCCGCCAACATGGTGATCACTCCTGCGGGATTGGCCTGGGGTCTGCTGTGCGCCCTGTGCATGGTGTTTTACACCGTCATCCCCGAGCGCATCATGAAGTCCTTCGGATCTATGCCAGTGACGAGCGTGTCTATGCTCCTGACGGGGGCGGTGCTGTCTGTGGCGTTTTTGCCTCGGATTGCCTGGCCGGAGTTTGATCTGCTTGGGGTGCTGGCCATTGGAGGCATGGTGGTCTTCGGCACCATCTTTGCCTTCATGCTGTACCTGGAGGGCGTGAGCCTAATTGGCGCGGCCCGCGCTAGCATGCTCTCAAGTGTGGAGACCATTTCTGCCGCCGGGTTTGCCGTGCTATGGCTTGGCACTACTTTTGCCCCCTTTGACCTGGTGGGATTCACGTTCATCATGTGTACGGTGTTTCTGCTGACGGACTTTAGCCCTCGCAATGTGTTCTCCATCATTTCCCGGGTGTTTGAGAGATAGGCCTGCCGACTGCTGGCCCGCTGCTTTGTTCCCGCTGGCCGCCGGGCAGCTGCCTGTTGCTTGCGGGCTCCCATGTAGAAAATAAGTTAATAAAGTGAACCAAAAAGCCCTCCTCTGGAGGGCTTTTGAGATTCGGGTAGTATCTCAGGGTTTGAATCGGGGTAAGGGTTGTACGCCTTGGGCCAATGGCAAGACGGCATGCGCTCTAACCCCACGCAGCAGCATCTCAAAGGACAAGGAGCATCCCATGGCCTGGACCCAAGAGCGCATCAACCAGATGGTGGCAGTGCAGAACCGCTTCTTTGACACCGGCCAGACCCTTGACGTGTCCTGGCGCATTGCCCAGCTGAAGAAGCTGAAGCAGGCGGTCATGGACCACGAGTCGGAGCTGATTGACGCCCTTCAGGCAGACCTTGCCCGCAGCAGGACCGAGGCCTTCTTCTGCGACGTGGGAGCGGTGATCGCGGAGATCAACGAGGCCATTGCAGGCGTGCGAAAGTGGGCTCGCCCGGAGCTGCACTTCAGCGGGTTGGTGTGTTTTCCCTCGGTGGTGACCCGGGTCTATAAGATGCCCTATGGCGCCGCTCTGATCGTCAGCCCCTTCAACTTTCCGTACCTGCTTAGCCTGGGGGTGCTTGCCGCCGCCATCGCAGGTGGCAATACCGCCGTGATCAAGGCCAGCTCCAAGTCCAGTCACTGCACCGCGGCCCTGCAGCGCCTGATTGCCCAGACCTTCCCGGAGGAGTTCGTCACCGTGGTGGATGGTGGTCACGACGTGGCAGACATGTGCCTATCAGCACGCTTCGACAAGATTTTCTACACGGGCTCTCCGAAGGTGGCCAAGCACGTCATGGCCATGGCGGCGCAGAATTTGACCCCGGTGGCCCTGGAGCTAGGCGGCGAGACCGGTAACTGGTGCGTGGTTAGGGCGGACGCCAATCTGAGGGATGCGGCTCGCAAGATCGCCTTCTTCAAGACTTGCAACAGCGGCCAGGTGTGCATCAACATCAACCAGGTGGCCGTGGCCGAGGAAGTGGCGGACCGCTTTGTGGACGAGCTGAAAAAGGCCTTCATCAGGCAGATTGGCGTGGATGCCACCAACAGTCCCGAGTACCCCCGCCTGATTTCCCGGGGCGCCTATGACGCCTGCGCCCAGACGGTGGAGGCGTATCGCGACCGGGTGGTCTTTGGGGGCTACGGCAATCCTGACCTGCAGAAATACGAGCCCACGGTGCTCTATCCCATTGGGATTGACGAGGACGTGGTCACCCGTGAGCTGTTTTGCCCCATCCTGCCGGTGGTCACCTTTAAGGATGACGAAGCGGACGGCCTCATGAGGGTTATCGGCAGCCGGGAACATGGGCTGGCCCTGTACTTGTTCACCCGGGACATTGCCTGGGCAAACCGAGTCATGGCCACGCAGCAGTACGGCGGCGGCTGCATCAACGAGGTAATCCTGCACCTGATGGTCAAAGGGGTACCCTTTAACGGCACCGGACACTCCGGCATGGGTGCGTATCACGGCGAGTGGGGCTTTAGGGAGTTCACCCATCCCTCCACGGTGCTTCGGGGCCATGGCCTGTTCAATCTGCCTTTGCGGGAGCACCCCTATGATGGCAGGGAGAACCGGTGGAAGATGCCGATGCTGAGGCTGTTTGAGAGATAAGGAAGCGGACATGAATATGGGATACAAGGCCTTCTGCAGGACGTTTCAGGCGGTCATGAAGGTGGGCAATTACTTTTTGGGATATCGGACCCCGGAGTTTATCGAGGGCACCGGCTGCGTGACCCGGTTGCCCCAGCGCATCCTGGACAAGGGCGTGAACAAGGTGCTGCTAGTCACTGACCAGGGCTTGATGGAACTGGGACTGCCTGGAGGCCTGATTGCGGCCATGGATCAGGCGGGCCTTGAGTATGAGATCTTTGCCGACATCCAGCCCAACCCCACGGATCTGAACGTGGAGGCGGGATTTGCGCGGTATGTCGAAGCGTCCTGCCAGGGCATTGTGGCCTTTGGCGGCGGCAGCCCCATGGATGCGGCCAAGGCCATTGCGGCGAAGGTGGCCCACCCTCGCAAGCCAGTGGCAAAACTCCAGGGCATCCTGAGGGTCCACGCCCGCATCTGCCCCTTCTGGGCGGTGCCCACCACGGCGGGAACCGGCTCTGAGACCACGGTGGCCGCTGTAATCACCGAGGCCGCCACCCACCACAAGGCCTCCATCAACGACCCTTCCATCCTGCCCAGATACGCGGTGCTTGACCCCCAACTCACTGTGGGCCTGCCGCCTTTCATCACCGCCACCACCGGTATGGACGCCCTGTGCCACGCGGTGGAGAGCTACATCAACTGGACCTACTGCACCCATGTGGAAAAGAAGATGTCCAAAGACGCGGTGAAGCTAATCCACGACAACATTCTGGCCGCATACCGCGACGGCACCGATCTACATGCCCGCAGGGCCATGCAGTACGCCGCCTTCTACGCTGGCCGCAGCTTCACCCGGGGCTGCGTGGGCTACGTCCATGCGGTTGGCCACACCCTTGGCGGCCTGTACGGGGTGCCCCATGGCCTGGCCATGAGCGTGATCCTGCCCCACGTGCTGCGCCAGTTTGGGCCTGCGGTCTACGACAAGCTTGCGGATCTGGCGGACGCCTGCGGCATTGGCCAGCAGGTGGAGAAACTTGCCGAAACTCCCGCTAGCGCCTCCAACCGAGCCAAGGCAGAAGCCTTTATCATGTGGATTGACGAAGTGAACCAGGCCATGGGTCTGCCCAAGGGCTTCGACTGCATCAGGGACGAGGACATCCCCCAGATGATTGCCTGGGCCAAGGCGGAGGCAAATCCGCTGTATCCCGTGCCGGTGATCTGGGGCGATGAGGAGTTGCGTCGGCTGATCGAGACCATCCGGGCCGCCGCGTAGGGACGCGGCGGCTGGCTGTCAGCGCGGGGTGGCATGCGCCAACGTGCGCCGGCCGCCGGCACGGCACGCTTCGTCCACCGCTGAGCCGCCGGCACGGCACGCTTCGCCAGGCAGAAAGGAAGAACCATGACCCTTCAGCAGCTGCGGTATCTGATTGCCGTTGCCGAGCACGGCTCCATCAACGCTGCCGCCCACGCCTTGTTTGTGGCCCAGTCCAGCCTCTCCGCCGCGGTCAAGGATGCGGAGGAGGAGGCCGGCATCACCATCTTCCAGCGGTCCAACAAGGGTGTGGTGCCCACCGCTGACGGCGTGGAATATCTAGGGTTTGCCCGGCAGGTGGTGGAGCAGGCGGATTTGATGGCGCGTCGCTACGATCGTAGCGCTGAGCCCTCTCAGCGTTTAGCCGTGTCCACCCAGCATTACACGTTCTGCGTGGAAGCCTTTGTTGACCTGGTGGAAGAGCAGCAGATGGACGAGTACTCCCTGGTGCTTAGGGAGACGAGCACCGGCGCAATTATCGACGACGTGCGGGAGTTTCGCTCCGATATTGGCGTGCTCTATCTGGACCGATACAACGAGCGGGTCCTGCGCACCACCCTCTCCGACGCCAGCCTGGTATTCACGCCCCTGTTTCGGGCCAAGCCCCACGTCTTTGTGGGGGAGCACCACCCTCTAGCCAGCGCCAAGCGGCTGAAGATGGAGGACCTGGAGCCTTATGCTCGGTATTCCTTTGAGCAGGGCACGGACAATTCCTTCTATTTCTCCGAGGAGCCCTTCAGCTACCTGCCCCACAAGCGCAACATCGTCATTTCCGACCGAGGTACTTTGTCGAACCTGCTCACCAATCACACGGGATATACCATCTCCACCGGCGTGCTTTCCTCCGAAATGCACACGGGCATTGTGTCCATACCTTTGGATACGGATGACGAAATGAACGTGGGCTACATCCTTCACGCCCAGCGGCGGCCTTCTGCCCTGGTCAACGCGTACATTGACGCGTTGAAGCGGCAGATTCTTGCCTACGGAGTTGCCAGCGGGGAGTTTTAGGAGTTGCAGCAGAGGGGTAGCGTCGCGTGATGAGCGACGCTGCGGCTGGTGTGGGGCCTGCGGCATAGGACGCTTCGCCATGGAGACACCCGAATCCGTTGTGAAAGTATCCACCTGGGCGTATTCTGATAGATATTACACCAGGCTTTATTTGAGTTATCGTTTTTTCCGAATACTAATGTCCAGAAAGCCCTATATCCATGAGTCTAGCAATGGCGCAGCAGGTGGGATAGTATGCCAACTCGCAACGCAGGACATGCGAAACGCATCGCATGCGAAAGACTTCGACCGGCACGCCGGCCATGAATAGGAGGACATCATGTTCAAGAACGTAAAGACCAAGGCCCTTGTTGCCCTGGGCGCATCCGCGGCACTTGCGGGCGCCCTTGCCTTGAGCGCCTGCGGCTCCGCTTCTTCTGAGAGCTGTTATGACGACGAGACCACCATCCGTATTGCCGCGTCTCCCACTCCTCATGCCCAGATCCTCAACGACGTGGTTGTTCCTCAGCTGGAGGAGCAGGGCTATACCGTGGAGGTTATCGAGTTTGAGGACTACGTCCAGCCCAATACCGTGGTGGAGCAGGAAGAGGTGGACGCCAACTACTTCCAGCACATCAACTATCTGGACTCTTTTAACGCGGAGAACGGCACCAACCTGGCCAGCGTCGGTTATGTGCACTATGAGCCCTTCGGGCTGTACGCAGGCAAGTCTAAGTCTCTTGACAACATCCAGGAAGGCGCCATCATTGCGGTTCCCGATGACTCCACCAACGAGGCTCGCGCATTGCTGCTGCTTGAGCAAGAGGGTCTGATTACCCTGGCTGAGGGCGCTGGCGTTACCGCAACCGTTGCCGATATCGTTGATAATCCCCTGAACCTGCAGATTCAGGAGGTTGAGGCTGCCCAGGTCCCCCATGTCCTTGCGGACGTTGACTTTGGCGTCATCAACGGCAACTACGCCCTTCAGGCAGGCCTGAACGTGGCCGACGCCCTGGCAGTTGAGTCCACCACCGGTGCCGCGGCACAACAGTACGGCAACATCCTGGCGGTGAAGGCCGGCCATGAGAACGACCCCAAGATCCAGGACCTGTACGCGGCTCTGACCTCTCCTGAGGTGGCCGAGTACATCCAGGACAACTACAACGGCGCGGTGGTGGCCCTCTTCTAGGAGGCCGCCGGGTAGCCAGGGCAATCGGGGCGCCCTTTTCCGGGCAGGGCGCTTCGACAGGGAAATGATGATAGGGAAATCCTGCACCTGTCCACCGTGATTGCCCGGATGAACTGGATAGAGCGGATTGGAGGATGCCAATGCAGGTTGGCATCCTTCGCCGTGAATAGAGGCCCGCGGTTGATGCGACCATGCGGGCGAGGACTGGCCCAGGTACGATCGGCCCAGGTTGGACCGGCCCAGGTAAGATTGGCTCAGGTAGATAAAGGGACATCATGATCGAGATACAGGACGTAACAAAGCGGTTCACCACCCGGGAGGGCACCTTTTGCGCCCTTGACGAAGTGAACCTGACCATCGGAGATGGGGACATCTTCGGCATTATTGGAGAGTCCGGCGCAGGTAAGTCCACCCTGGTGCGCTGCATCAACCTGCTTGAGCGACCCACTTCCGGCAAGATCCTTATTGACGGTATGGATGTCACCACCTACCAGGGCAAACAGTTGCGGGAGTATCGCTCGGGAGTGGGCATGATCTTCCAGAATTTCGGGCTGTTCCAACAGCGCACCGTCCTTGACAATGTGATGTTTCCCTTGTCTTTGAAGAATACACCCAAGGATGAGGCCCGCCGCCGGGCCCATGAGTTGCTTGAGCTGGTGGGCATCGCGGATAAGGAGACCCGCTACCCCTCGGAGCTCTCCGGCGGCCAGCAGCAGCGGGTGGCCATTGCCCGCGCTCTGGTGAACAATCCCAAGATCATGCTCTGCGACGAGGCCACCTCGGCCCTGGACTCCCGTACCACCATCCAGATCCTGGACCTGCTCAAGAGCATCAACCAGAAGCTGGGGGTCACCATGGTGCTGATCACCCACTCTCTTGACGTGGCCAAACGGGCCTGCAACAAGATCGCGGTCATCGACCGAGGCCGCATTGCGGAGGTGGGGCCCACCCAGGAGGTCTTTGGCAACCCCCAGTCGGATGTCACCAAGCTGCTGATTGCCCACTACAACGGCTCCATCGAGGACGGGGAGGTGCTCTAAATGCTGGAATACATCTCCACCTTTATTGCCAACTATGGCGAACTTTTTATCGAAGGGTGCTGGGCGTCCCTGGTTATGACTGTGGTGTCCTGCTTTTTTGCCTATGTGATTGGTCTGCCCATTGGCATCTGGTTCCATATGACCAAGGAGGATGGCCTGCGGCCAAACAAGCCGGTGAACGTGGTGCTGGGCTGGATTATCAACATCGGCCGTTCCATTCCCTTTATCATCCTGCTGGTGGCCATCATTCCCTTTACTAGGCTGTTGGTGGGGACTTCGCTGGGAATCAAAGGTGCGATTGTGCCTTTGACCATTTCGGCAGCGCCTTTTGTGGCCCGCATGGTGGAACAGAGCCTGGCCGAGGTTGATGCGAGCCTGATCGAGGCGGCCCAGAGCTTTGGTGCAAGCAACGTGCAGATTGTGATCAAGGTGATGCTGCGTGAGTCTTTGCCGTCGCTGGTGAGGGGCTTGGCCATTACGTTCGTGAATCTGTTTGGGTACGTGGCCATGGCGGGTACCGTGGGCGCCGGCGGATTGGGATCCATTGCCATCAGGTACGGCTACCAGCGCTGGATGACCGACGTAATGATTGTGGCCGTGGTGCTGTGCATCGTGTTTGTCCAGGTGTTTCAGACCCTTGGCGATGTGGTTGCCAAGCGAATCGACCACAGGAAGTAGCGCATCAAGCGTAGGAAGTGGCGCTTTGACGCTTGGATTGCTGCCCCTGAGCCGGGAGGTGGCCACGAGCCGTCTCTAGGGTTGTGCGGGGTTGTCACCACGGCCCCTTAGGGTTGTCGCCGCCGAGGGCAAAATTGGCCCGGATGGCCAAAAAGTGGTTCCGCGGTGACGGATTTGGAAGGGCGCTGGCCAAAAAGGGCCTCGGAAGTGACGAGGTGTGGCCAAAAAGTGCCCTGGCGGTGACGATCGCGAGGTGAATAATCTCCTTAGCCGAGAATAATCCATTCGTGACCTGGGCTTTTGCCAGGCCTCTGGCGAAGCGCCCTCTACTACCGTCACTTCTGAAGCCCTTTTTGGCCACTGGGGTCCCAAGATCGTCACCGCGGAGGGCCTTTTTGGCCACCCCCGCGGGGCAGGACATTTCGTCAAAACGAAGCCCCAGGTCAGAAACCAGGCATATGTCTAGTTTCTTTACTGGGGCTTTATTCACTCGTACGGTCGTCGTCGCAAGATGATGAACCCGCGGCTCAAGGCCGGATCCACT
>JAQXQN010000174.1 GCA_029101185.1 Eggerthellales bacterium
GTGGGGATCTCCGGGCTGATTGGACCTTTGACCGCCTGGAGCCTAGGTGAGCTAGAGGGTAGGCAGATTGCAGACGGCAGTGCTTTTGGCATCATGTCTCGGCAGGCCTGCGCATCCATTGGCACCGCCCTTATGGTTACCTGCGCCACCGGCGCCGCCGGGTTTACCGGTGCCTGGGCCTTCCATGCGGCGTTTGGGCTTTCCTTCCTGTTTGCTTTGGCTCTGCTCATTCTTGTCATGGCGAAGTGTGCGCGCTAGAGGATGTGCTGGGTACCCAAGCGCCGATTCACTCCGTCCAGGTCCATTGGGATGGGTCGACGGGGGTGTACCACTCGCAGGGGTCGGGGGCGGCGTAGGCGCGAACACCGTCGATGATAAGCTCAAGACCGTTCATGAAAGACTCGTCATTGTACGCATTTTCGGCGATAGTCAACCATGCATAGTCGGGATCGGCAGGGTCCGCGTGCTCCCAGGTTGCTCCAATCTGGGCAATTTCTTGGGAGATGAATCCAATCAGGTACGCTTCGATAAGCGCCCACAGACGTCGATATACCTCAACGGGAATGCCCTGGTCTTTATGGAGGGAGTAAATACGTCGGGTATGGAATCGCGTTGAAGGGGAAAAGCCCCGAGCAAGCAGGGTGCTTCGTTCTGCGCTCCACACCCGATAGTACTTCAGGTCAATCTTACGGATGGAGCCCACGGTACGGCGCAGGGTGTCATCCCAGCGTTCGCCAGGAATGGGTCGGTTGTCGTATTCCTTGCGAAGTCGTTTGCCTACTGCACTAAGCAGCTGATCTTTGTTGTCGAAATACCGGTATACGCTCATGGTCCCCATTCCCAACTCTTGGGCGATGGAGCGCATGGAAAAGCCGTCGAGGCCGTGCTCGTTAATGTAACGGAAGGCTACTTCGGTGATTTCTTCCCGGGTGGTGATGGTTTTTGCCACTGGTCCTCCTGAAGCAATGTATGTCCAATTGCATTATGCACGGCTTTGAATCCGACTCTTGCTGCAATGGCCGTGAGCAATAAACTTACGGCAAACATAGCGTCAAACCCTTGGGGTAAGTCGGTTAGAAAGGCGAAAAGAACGGAGCCAAGGGTTTGCCCAATCAAACAGAACGTGGAGACCCACGAATAGACTCGCGTGTAATTGGCTGACCCAAAGGAGAGACGCGTGAGCATAGGCACGACAACCATGGTACAGGCGTACACGAAACCGAAACTGAAGGCACCAATAATCAGAAGGGGAATGCACGTAGGTGCCACCCACATGATGATTGCTCCTGCTGCGGCTCCGCACAGTCCAAGAGCGAGACTTGTCGTGAGAGACGTGTCGCTGATATGGCCCAGGAGGATTTTCCCGATGGCCTGGCCAATCATGCATGCTCCTGCAACGGCTCCAACCGCCGCTATCACCTGGGAATCCCCTGAGCATTGGCAGTAGGATGCCATGAATTGGTACACAACCTGATTCATGTTTGAAAGAAATCCAAATGCCGCGAGACAGAAAAAGACTGAAGATCGCCAGATTGTTGAAGGAAGGGCGAAGCGTGCACGATGGCGGGTAGAACCAATCGAGGTTTGCCCGTTGTCTGTCTGGACTGTTTGTGGGGCCCCCTCTTCTCCATAGGCAACTAATCCGAGGTCAGAGGGTTTGCTGCGGACGATAGCGAAGGTAATCGGACAGACGAAAAGTAGGATGACAAGACCATAGACCAAATATCCAAGGCGCCATCCCTCAGGACCGATAGTAATAAAAGCCGAGGAAATCAAGTTGAATACCATGCCGCCAATGCCCGTGAAGGACATGCATACTCCAGTGAAGAGCCCCACACGACAATGAAACCAATTGCCCACGAGGATAGGAATCGCTAGCACCAGTGGCGCGGCTCCGAACCCTAGCAAGGCTCCGGCAAGATGAAACATCCAGACTTGGGTGAATTGGGACATGGCAATCAGGGTGATACCGCACAGCGCAGCACAGGCGGTTACATTGGTGCGCATGTTGACCCTGGTCATCACCGAGCCGCAGATGGCAACGGCAATAATGCAGCACAAGGATAGGCAGCTGTAGTACAGGGCGAATGAAGAGCGGGAAACGCCCAGGGAACTACTCACTGGGGTAAAGAACATTCCTGCACAGTTCAAGACAATAGCACAGGGAATGCCCGCAACCATGGAGCATGCAGCGATGATAAGGAAGGCGTGGCGCTGGCTGACCGTCAACGCAGGAGTATGAGAACTGGGCGTGCTGCATCGTGCTGCCATAAGGGGAGCCATTTCATAGAGTCTTGAATTACTTGGTTCGGATTATAAAAGCCCACATCCCCCCACGGCTCAATAATAAAAAGAATGCGTACGTTGTACGCAAAAAGACTTGAGTCTGCGTACATTGTACGCTATTATGCGTACGCCGTACGCATGTGACGTATGGGACCTATGATAACTGGTTAAGGGGTCCGGGCAATTCGTTTTCTGAAGGAGGGAACGCATTATGCAAGCACAGGGCAATGCTTACAGCCGCCGCAATTTCTTGAAGGGCGCTGGCGCGGCCATGCTTGGGGCGGCCGCAACGGCGGGTGCCTTTAGTGTGGCGGCTCCAGGTGTCGCACAGGCAAGCGACGCTTTGTACACCGCCCAAGGGGGTATTACCAATTTCGAGACGGACGTGTATTCGGAGGTCTTCCCGCAGGCCGTCCGTTACATCCCCGTGATTGATGCCCCAACGGATATGGACCGTCAGGGTGAGTGCGCCTTTGAGCTGCGCGAGATTGACGAATCCGAAATCCTTCGCACCGACGAGACCGACGTTTTGGTTGCTGGCGTGGGAATTACGGGTGTGTGTGCGGCTCTGTCCGCATCCGACGATGGCACCACCCAGGTCTTGGCCTTGGAGAAGATGAGCGAAGGCCGTGGCATGTTCGAGGGAATGGGCGTGTGTGGCGGCAGCGTCATGAAGGATGCTGGCAACATCATCGACAAGGCGGAGATGATGGATCGTATGCGTCATGCCGCCTACTATCGTGTGCCCATTGATCCTATCAAGCTCTGGGGTGACCGCTCTGGTGAGGCTGCCGATTGGATTCAGGAGAAGTTTGACGAGGGCGACGGCGGTATCTACACCCATTACATTGAGAACAAGCCCAACTCCCATAACTTTGAGGTTCCCCAGACCGAGATCGGGTTTGCCTCTGATCAGTGGTCTGAGCAGACCATCAAGAATGCCGGTGGTGCGGGCATCTATATCGTGAAGGATCTTGCTAAGACCCTTGCTGCCCGATCCAATGTCGAAGTGCGTTATCGCAATGCGGTAGTCCAGCTTGAGCGCGAAGAGGGCGGCCGCGTGACTGGCGCCATCTGCAAGGACTCCCAGGGATATTACCGGGTGAATGCCGCGAAGGGCGTCATCCTGGCAACTGGTGGCTTTGACGCCAACCCCCAGATTTTGAAGGCATGGTGCCGTCCTGAGGATATCGCTAATGCCGCATCCTGGTGCCCCAACTACGGTACCACGGGCGATGGCCAACTTATGGGTCTGGCAATTGGCGGCCAGATGGATCCTCTGCCTGCTGCGGTCATGAACTTTGACTTTGGTTCTCCTGAGTCCTTCTATTCCTCCAATCTGGGTATTACCTCTCTGGTTGCCGGTGGCCTGATGGTTAATGAGGAGGGGCGCCGCTTCGCCTCCGAGGCTTTGCCTTTCCAGGCCCGCTCCAACGCCATTACTGCTCAGGCCCATTACGGAGCAAACTGCTGGCGTGTTGCTTCCACTAATCAGGTGGCCGCTGATGCTGTGCTCGAGGCCCTGGAGGGCTTCAAGGAAAAGGGCTGGGCTTTTGAAGCGAGCACCGTTGAGGAGCTTGCCGAGATGATGGAAGTTCCTGCTGACACCTTGAGAGAAACCATCGACCGCTACAACAGCTTCGTTGACAACAACAAGGACGAAGACTTCAACAAGCCCGACATGGCAACACGCTCTAAGATAGAAGGCGAGAAGTACTACGCCATCAAACACCAGAGCTCTATTTTGGCCACCGTTTCTGGCCTGGTTGTGGACTATTCCTGCCATGTGCTTGATTACGACAACCAGGTTATCGAGGGCCTGTTTGCCGCAGGTGGTGCCTCCGGTGGCTTCTTCAGCGGCAACTATCCTCGTCATATCTTTGGTCCGTCTATTGGCCGTTGCGTGACCTTTGGGTACGTATCTGGTCAGAATGCTGCGATGGGGGCGTAATAATGAAAAAGACTGCATTGCTAAAGATTGGTATCGTGGCCGCCGCCATTACGTCTCTTGGCCTGTTTGCCTTGGCAGGTTGCACTCCCGCTACTGAGGACTCTGGCAACAATGGCGCCGCTTCTACCAGCTATGCCGAACATGAGGCAAATTGCGTGGATGGGGATGGCATTGCCAGTTTCCATGCCGCCCTTGGTTATGAGTGCACTGCATGCCACGGTGAGGATCTGGATGCTCAGGTTGCCGAGCTGGGTGTTGAGGGAGAACCGGCTTTGACTTCGACGTACTACACCGCCACCGAGACCTGCCTCCAGTCCGATTGTCACAATTCCTGGGAGACTCTTGCCGAGCGCACTGCTGACCTGGGTGATTACAATCCCCACGACAGCATCCATGGCACCATCGAAGATTGCAACGAATGCCACAAGGGTCACAGCACGCAGGTGGATATCTGCGGCGAGTGCCACCCTAACGGCGGACAGGAAATGGTTGCGTAGTAAACCCGTTCTTACCCGTTCAGGCCTGGGGGTAGGCGTGTTGCCTGTGACACCCCGCGGGTGACGGGTGTTTGGTGCGTGCATTCCCGTCAAAAAAAGCGACCCTGCAGTAATGCGGGGTCG
>JAQXQN010000175.1 GCA_029101185.1 Eggerthellales bacterium
GACTGGCGATGCTGACCTGGCATTCGTCTACAGCTCCGATGTGTATCGTTTCGGCGGCGTGAAGGTGGTGTGTGTGGTTCCCGCGGATACCCACAAGAACATTGTCTATCCTGCGGCCTTGACCGCCCAGTGCGCCAACATTGATGCTGCTCAGGCATTCGTGGACTTCTGCATGACTGATCCCGACGCCCTGGCAATCTGGCAGTCCTACGGCTTCGAGCTGGCGTAAGCTTACAGGTCTGGCCGATATGAGCCAATGGGTTTGGCCAGCCTAGCCTTTCGGTATTACGGTGCGACCTTTATACCGAAACGGGTACAATAACGTTCGAGACCGGGGCGGGCGACCTGATCGTCCGCCCCTTTCTATTGGCGGCGAAGGGAACTGTCAATGACATGTGGGGCAACGGGGATGCGTCCCTGGAAGATGATGACCGCAACGGTGCTGGTGTGGGCCGGTATGGCGCTGACGGCGTTGGCGGTGGCCACCTCCGTAATCGGTTGGGCGCTGGCTCCTGTGGGAGTGGCCTGGGCTGACGGCATAGGAGATACGGGCGCGCAGGACGTTTCGACAGGCGCTGTTGAGGGTGCCGAGGGCATCGAGGCAGCGGGCACCGACGGCGTTGCGTCCAGCGCGGCTGACGGTGTTGCGTCCAGCGCGGCTGACGGTGTTACCTGGGTTGTTCCTTCAGGCATGGTGGAGGGCGACGCGAACCTGGTCTCCCAGGTGTCCGAGAGGGCGGACGCGGCACGGATGGACCAAGGACGTTTCGCCATAGAGGACTTCAGCCGGGCTCAGAAGGGCAGCAATCGGCCCATTGCCTTTACCGATCAGGATGAGGCGGTGTACCAGGGATACGCCTACCTGCTTGGCTCCGAAGGTCGGGACGTGATTATGATTGCCACCGACAGATACGTGGTGGTGTACGTGAACCCCCAGGTGGCAGAGGGATTTGGCGGCATTGAGCAGACTGGCGAAGGGTCCTTTCTCCATCAGCTTGTAAGCTTCCTGCTCAGGCTTGATCAGGAGACTTGTAACGGTAGCGCCGTAATAAGCCCGGATGTGACCTGGGTCTTTACCACCTCCCAGGTGTGCGAGGTTGAAGGCGTGCAGTTTCGGTTTAATCAGCAGCTGAAGGAGGGCTATTTTTACGCTTCGGTTATCGGGGCGGACGGCTCGGATGTGACCGATTCCGCCAATCCCTACTACGTGGACGTGACCCATGCGGATTTCTGCAACCTTTCGGCCTCTGACGAAGTGGTCGTCGCCATTGCTCCCACCGGGCTTGCGGCGGTGCAGCGGTTTTTGACGGAGCTGGACTGGCGGCCTTTGCTCGTGACCCTGAAAACCACGTTTACTGCCATCGTTTTCGTCTTTATCCTGGGATTACTGGCAGCCTGGTGGAGCTTGAGAATTCCCTCTCGAGCCCAGGATATCGCGGATTCCATCTTCACCATTCCCATGGTGCTGCCGCCTACGGTCTGCGGTTTTCTGCTTCTGCTGTTGTTGGGTAAGAATACGGCCTTAGGTCAGTTCTTCATAGACGTTGGGTTTCCGCTGGTGTTCAGTTGGCCGGCGACGGTAATCGCGGCTACGGTGGTGGCGTTTCCCCTGATGTATCGGAGCGCACGAGGCGCTTTCGAAGGCATTGATCCCAATATGCTTGATGCCGCTCGCACCCTTGGATGGAGCGAGTCAAAGATATTCTTCAGGCTGATGTTGCCCCTAACCTGGTCTTCCATTGCTGCAGGTACGGTGCTCAGTTTTGCTCGTGCACTGGGCGAATTTGGCGCCACGCTATTTCTGGCGGGCAACTACGCGGGTATCACCAGGACCGTGTCCATCGCCATCTACTTCGAGTGGATGAACGGCAACATCGAGACCGCCCTGTTCTGGACCGGCGTCATCCTGGTGTTCAGCTTCTTCGTGATTCTGTTCATCAACCTGTGGAGCCGGCGCACTACCAAGTATCGTCGTAGGGAGGGCTAGGTCATGCTTGACGTGGACATCAAAAAGGACCTGGGCAGCTTTGTTTTGGAGGTGGCCTTTCAGGCTGGCAACGAGACCTTGGGGTTCCTAGGTGCCTCCGGGTGCGGAAAGAGCCTGAGCCTGCGGTGCATCGCGGGCATAGAAAAGCCTGATGAGGGTAAGATTGTGGTCAATGGCACCACCTTCTTTGACAAGGCAAGGGGCAAGAAGGCCCGGATTGACCTTTCTCCCCAGGAGCGCAAGACCGCCCTCCTGTTTCAGAATTACATGCTGTTTCCCAACTTGACGGTGGCCCAGAATGTGGTTGCCGGGTTGCCTCGGGACGCGTCAAAAGAGGAGCGGGATCGCACCGTAGCCGAACAGTTGAAGCGTTTTGGCCTGTTGGGTATGGAAGACCGATACCCCGTGCAGCTTTCCGGGGGTCAGCAGCAGCGGGTGGCTTTGGCCCGCATGTTGGCAGCAAAACCAGGAATCCTCATGCTTGACGAGCCCTTCTCCGCTCTTGACTCCCACTTAAAGAGTTCCCTAGAGCAGAACCTGCTGGCTTTGTTTAGGGAGTACGAGGGGACTATCCTCTACGTAAGTCATGACATTGACGAAGCGTACCGATTCTGCGATAGGATTGCGGTGGTCAACGCTGGCAAGATTGACGAATTGGGCACCAAGGAGCAGGTAATCAAGAATCCCACCAGCCTTGCGGCCATCAAACTCTCAGGGTGCAAGAACACCACGGTGGCTCAGTATGTGGATGACCATACGGTGTATCTGCCCGACTGGGGCGTAAGCCTGACCTGCACAGGTGTGGTCCCGAAGGACGTGCGCTACTTTGGCGCCCGAGCCTTCCTGCTTGAGAGGACGGATGGGCCAGGTCCCAATACCTTCAGGATGCAGGTTGATCGGGTTTCCGATTCCCGTTGGGAGCGTTCCGCCATGCTCAGCTTCTGCGACGCTGATAATACGCCCCAGCGAATTCACGATGTGGAAGAAGAGGATGTGACTATGAAGTACCTCAAACTCCACTTGCACTGGAAGGTGGACAAACTGAAGGTCCCTGATCATGAGCTTCCCCAGGAAGGGGACGAGCTTTATATTCGCATACCCGACAATGGCATGTATCTGGTGAACCACTAGGGATGAGCCAGAATAAGCCAGCTTGCGTATTAAGCTTCGAGCTGGACGTCAGCCTAAGCGGGATGAATCGGGATGGACTGGGACTGGTTGGGACCAGGACGCTTCGACATTGTTAATTGTTTATGGTGCGGTATAATTCTCCGAGAAAATAAGGAGGAGAATGTGAAAGATTCACACGGCCGCACCATTGATTATCTGCGAATTTCGCTGACGGATAGGTGCAATCTACGTTGCATTTACTGCATGCCCGAAGAGGGCGTGGAAAGCCTGTGTCATACGGACATCATGCGCCTAGAGGAGGTTCTGCGGGCGGTGAGGGTGGCTGCAGGCATGGGGATTTCCCGCATCAGGCTGACTGGCGGGGAGCCCTTGGTGCGCAAGGGGGTGGTTGATCTGATCAGGGAGATCAACCAAGTGCCTGGTGTGGAGAGCGTAGCTTTGACCACCAATGGGGTGCTGCTGCCGAAGATGGCAGCTCAGCTGAAGGAGGCGGGGCTGTCGAGGGTGAACATCTCCCTTGATACCCTCGATCCCGAGCAGTTCAGGTATGTGACCCGGGTGGGCAACGTGGAGGATGTGATCGCCGGTATTCAGGCCGCCCTTGATTATGGGTTCAATCCAGTGAAAATTAACGCGGTGGTGGTCAGGTCTTTGAACCAGGATGTGTATGAGTTTGCCAAGATGTCGGTGGACAGGCCCCTTCACATGCGGTTTATCGAGTATATGCCTGTGGGGGATAGCGCGGGTTATGACGGTATGGGTTGGGGAAAGCAGGATGTGGTCCCTTGTGAGGAGCTGATTGAGATCATCAATGCTCGAGCTATTTCCGACGGACTTGGGCCGTTGAAGCCTGCCGGTGGGCATCGGCCTAGCGGCTGGGGCCCCGCCCGATACTACGAATTTGAAGGGGCGAAGGGAACGGTAGGCTTTATCAGCCCGCTGTCCAGGCATTTCTGTAGCGAGTGCAACAGGCTGAGGCTTACCGCCGACGGCAAGATTCGGCCGTGCCTTTTCTCTGACAGGGAGCTTGATCTGCGTGGTGCCCTGAGGAACGGAACGGATGCGGATATCCGAGCGGTGTTTCTGGAGGCGATTGGCATCAAACCTGATGACCATCATGACAAGGTGGGCACCGAGCGGGGCATGTCCAAGATCGGAGGATAATCATGGCTGAGGAGCTGCTGACCCATATTGACGAGAAGGGCGACGTCCGCATGGTGGACGTATCCCAGAAGGCCGATACTGAGCGGGTGGCCATCGCTGAAGGCTTTATTGCCATGCACCAGGAGACCCTAGATCTCATTACTACGGGAACTGCGGCAAAGGGCGACGTGCTTGCCTGTGCGCGGGTTGCCGGGGTTATGGCCGCAAAGAAGACCAGCGATTTGATTCCTATGTGCCATCCCTTGAACATCACTAAGGCCAAGGTTGAGTGCACGCCTGTTCAGGCAGGGGAGCGCGCAGATGGCCGTGTGGGTATTCACGTGACTACCACCTGTGGCGTAACCGGTAAGACCGGTATTGAAATGGAAGCTCTGACTGCGGCTAGTGTGGCGTGCCTCACGGTATACGACATGTGCAAAGCGGTTGACCGTGGCATGGAGATCATGGACGTGCGCCTTCTAAGGAAGGACGGCGGAAAGACCGGTCTGTGGCTGCGGGAACAGCGAGTGGAGGAATTGCTCTAGAGCTGTTCCTTTTGGTATCTTTTGGATACTAAAAGGACCGTTCTTGATGGCTAATCTAATAGTTTCTATTTGATACCATATATACGTTTCTTTTTGATACTAAGTATGTAATAGACTGTATAACAGAGGCTGCAATGCAATGGCGACGCAGCCTCTGTTAGTTATGGATCCGCAACCCTCTGCCGCTGGCACCGCCGAAGGGGTTTTGGCCACAGGGGTCTCGGAATCGTCACCGCGAGCGGCCATTACGGTGGTCCAAAGTGGTCTAACGTGGTATCATTATCGCAAGAAAGGTAAGGTGCCATTATGAGCGCAACAGCTTCACTCAACACTAAGATCGACCTTCAGGAGAAGCGTGACTTCCAGGCTAACGCGGAAGCATTGGGTATGACGCCCTCTGCCGCAATCAAGGTATTCGTGCGCATGTTCAACCAATGTAAGGGCTTCCCCTTCGACGTGCGGCTCCAGCCGAGGATCAACTATGAGAGCCCCGACATCGCTGTCGCTGAGATGAGCGACGGTCGCCTCGTCGTTCCCGCTGCCTGGAGGGACGACGATGAGGACGACTGAGGAAACGCCGCGCCCCTACGACGTGTGGCAGATGTCCTTCGAGTACGAGGACCAGCCCGGCGTGGCGAAGGTGCGCCCGGTCGTGATCGGCGCTGTTGATGGCGAGAGGGCGGTGGTCCTTGCCGTGAAGGTGACCGGCCACGGACCGCGCCCCGAGTTCCCCGGCGAGGTGCGCTTAGTCGGTTGGAAGGACGCCGGGTTGGACAAGCCCTCGGTCGCCAGGTGCTCCAAGACGCTTGTCGTGCCCATAGAGGCGTTCGACGAGGACTAGCGGTAAAACTCGCGGAGCATTCTCACGCCACCATGGAAAGCTCCCCGAGTTTTATGCGGGGACTCGGGGAGTTTTCGTCGTCAGTGCGGTCTTTTTGACGCTTATAGCGTTTTCGGTGCTTCTAGATGGGACGATGATCGTAATGAGCTGCTCTACCCTGCGACCCACTCCATTTCGGATTCTGTGTCCCAAAATGTACGGCCATCAAAGATGCGCGCCTCAAGGAACTCGTTGAAGCACTGCTCCATGGTCTCGCCCTGCGTGGACCAGATATAGTCTTCAACAGGAGGATCCCATTGATCAACGGTCATCGTCCACACGCCATCTTTGACGCCACCCTGCGCAAAGAGCGTGCGATCTCGGAATTTAAACTCCTTCTCGATACCGAGCGAAAGGGTGTCGAGGAACTCTTGGACATTTCCGCCTTTCATTAGAGATTCACTCCCTTGAAGTATTTCTTGTATCGCGTCAACTCGTCTTTTGTCAGGGGTTTAGCAAGGCCTCTGTTTTCGATACTGCCATTGTAATCGTGTGCGTGAAGGACTGGCTTGCGGCTTTTGTCGATATTCGGCTCAGGATGGTATCCAATTTCAAATGTAAGGCGATGACCGTCGTCGTATTCCCTGTACTGGTGGAATACCCCATTGTTATCAAGAAGGATGTAGGCGCTGCTCGAATGGGCCTCTTCCGGGAGCTTGGAAGCTCCTTCGTCTTTCTGGAGAACCTTGACGCCGTGAATCTCGCCAACAGTGTGATAAGTGTACGGGACGTTGCGTCCTGCTGCGTATGTTCCACGACCGCCCATACTAACGCACCGTTTTCCTGGAGCCGATGTAGTCTACGGGGATGATATTCCCCCTCATGTCCGGGAAGGGGTCCCCAAGGCAGATGATTGCGGAGGGGTCAACCTGCTCCAGCATGGCGTCGTATCCACGCATGAAAGAGAGGTGGCTGTGTTTGCAGCCAATCATGCCGACAGCGACGATGCTGCCAGATTCAACCCCCTTGAAGCAGAAGTCAAAAGTCGGATACAAAACCCAACTCATGGTCGGGATTGCAGTGAGGCCCTGGCTTTGCCAGAAAGCTCCGCACCACCTTGACTTCCCGATCGACTCAATCTGCCTCCATAGGGGCATTTCGGGGAATAGCGAGTGGTCTGGTGTAAGGACAAAGCGATACCGCCGGTACAGCGGAAGGGATTTGGTGGGGTTTCGATAGATGCCCTCAAATCGTGGGGTATGTAGAGCCCAACTGCGCTAGCTAACGCCAGGCACCATGCGGCCAGGCACGCACGTGTCGCGCTGCTTGCCAGAACATGAGACAGATATGCCGCCCATGCTGCTACTACGCCGTCGCTTTGCAGGACTGAGGTTGCGGCTCCGAAGCTTGTTGCACCCTT
>JAQXQN010000176.1 GCA_029101185.1 Eggerthellales bacterium
TTCAGCTGCAGAATGGCCCAGTTGCTCAGGAACCCGTGCTTATGACGGGAGATTCCGGAGAAGATGTCCACGGCAGCGGGGCGATAGGGCACCGTAAGCCCGTCAACCTCCACCGTCTGCCCGATGCAGGCCGCTTCGCCAAACTCCTTGGCCAGGCGAGCGATGGTGGCAGCAGGGACGGTGGTTACCTCTTCGGCGTATTCGCAGGTGTAAGAGGCCACATGCTCCTTAAAGATGCTGAAAGCGGTCTTGCAGGCCTTGCCCTCAACGGTGAACTCCCCTTCCAGGGCGGCATCCTGCACCGTATCATAGGTCGCGGGGGCACCAGTGGCATTATCCCAGTACAGAGCCTTGTTGTCTTGACCGCGCAGGATACGTCCCGTATCAGGGTCGACCAGGGACGGTGCGTTGGTGCGAGTAGTCAAGAACTCCGCGTCGTAAATTCCCAGGTTGTTGACCAGCTCGTTGGCCATGGCCAGGGCCATGGCGGCATCGGTGCCGGGACGAATGGGAACCCACTCGTCGGCCTTCTCGCCAGAGCCGGAGCAGTGGGGATCAACCGAGACCAGCTTGCAGCCGTTGACCCGGGACTCGGCGAAGAATTTGGCGTCAATGGATGTGCCGTGGCGGGTGGCGGTGCCGGCCTGGGTGCCCCACTGGATCAGGTACTTGATGTTGGTGTAGTCCGGACATGCGTTGCCGGATCCAGTCATGAGGGCGGAAATGCTGTGAGTGGGCGCTCCGCAGATGTCCGCCTTGATGGGCAGGGGGATATTTCCGGTAGACCCCAGGAAGTTCATGGAGTCGATCCAGGAGATGATGGACGTAATCAAGGCAAACACCACCACAGGGTTACCCTTGTCCCGCTGCTCGTCCAGATGCTGCAGGATGGTGTCGTAGGCCTCATCCCAAGAAATCTCCTCCCACATGGGATCAATACCCACGCCCTTCTCAGGGTTGGTGCGCTTCAGGGGCACGGAGATGCGGTTGGGATCATAGAGTTGCATGATGCCCGCCATGCCCTTGCCGCACAGATGGCCCCATCCTGCAGGGCTGCGATCGTCGCCTTTGATCTCCACCAGCTTGCCGTCCACCACATGCCCCAAGATGCTGCAGGCGTTAAAGCAGCCGTTGCACTGGGAAGGCAGCCATTGTCCTTCGTCGGGACTGCTGATGGCGGCACCGATGTTTGGCTCGACCGCATCGGGCGCAGGCTCGCTGGTCTGAGCCCCACATCCGCCCAAAGCTGCGGCGCCTGCGATTCCCGCGGCGGCCACACCTGCAGCCTTCACGAAGTTACGCCTGGTCACCGTCACGGTGTTCCCACCAATGGGAATCTTTTGAACCCGTCTGGCTTCCATGTCCTCCATTACCTTTCTCCTCTCCGTAGTACCGTTACTACTGATTACTCTCCCCTTCCGCAGGCCGTCACCTCCGCAAACCCCGCGAGCAGCCTGACCACGTCCTCCCGAGTGCTCTGCGGCCCGAAGCTCACCCGGTAGGTGCACCCCGTCCGCGACTTGGGCACCCCCGCCAGCTGCAGCGCCAGCGGGTGCTTCTCCCGCCAGGTGCCGGGAGGCACCGTCAGGTGGCTGCTGGCGCAGGCCATGGTGGCGGAAACACACACTCCTCGGGCGTCCAACTCCCTAATGACCTGGGAGTTGTTCGTGCCCGGAAGGGAAAAGTTCACGATGAAGGCGGATCCGTCCGCCCGAGAGTTCACAATTAGTTCCGGGAACAACCCAGAAAGCCCTTCAAGCAATTCCTGCCGAAGCGTCCTGGCCCGCAGTTCCCGCTCCTGTCGCTCGGCGGCGGCCTGGGCCGCAGCCTGGGCGAACCCCGCAATCAGAGGCACCGCCTGGGTGCCAGAGCGCAACCCGAATTCCTGACCGCCTCCTGCAGCAGTGGTAAACAGAGGCGTACCCCGGCGCACGTACAGAGCGCCGATGCCCTTCGGGCCGCCAATCTTATGGCCGCAGATGGTCATCAGGTCCACACCCGTCTTGCGTACGTCAACGTCATATTTGCCGAAGGCCTGCACCGCATCGGTATGCACCAGAGGCCGGGGCCGGCCGCAGATATCCGATGCGCCCGTCCCGGCGACGGAACCGGCGATATCGCCTGCGACGCCAAACGCCGCCGGCGTCCCTCCGTCGAGGCGTGCCGTACCACCGCTCGTGCCGACCGCGGGGCCGTACGCTTCGTCAACCAGACGAACCACGCGGTCAACGGGAAAGATGTAACCAAGTTCGCTCTGGACGGACATGACGCTGACCAGGGCAACATCAAAGCGATCCCGCAGCACCTGGGACAGATGCCCCAGGTCCAGCTCACCGCCCCTGGCATCCAGGTACTCTACGCTCCAGCCGTCCCGCTTCATGGCCCGGACTGACTTGGTGACCGAGGGGTGTTCCAGAGCCGAAGTCACCAGGGTTCCCTGGCCAAAGCGGCGGGCATAGGCTCCGCAGGCCCCCATGACGGCAAGGTTGTTACCCTCGGTGCCTCCGGAGGTGAACACCACCTCGTCGGGGTGGGCGCCTATGGCCTGGGCCACCACCTCCCGGGACCGCTCCAGGATCTCCCTTGCCCGGCCGCCCGCGCCATGGCGGGAGGAGGGGTTGCCGTAGAGCTGCGCCATGGCCCAAGACACCGTCTCGCACACGCTCGGCAGCGGCCGGGTGGTGGCGGCGTTGTCCAGGTAGGCCAACGTAGCGGCGGGGCCGCGGCCAGGGCGCTCAAACGCCTTGTGGGCGGCCTCGGTGTCAAGAGCCATCTCATCGGCGAAGATCAGCGGTTCCTCGGTCACGTTAATCCCCTTCCCCGCAGGACCAACCACGCGCATCTATTGCCATGCTACGGGGCACGAATCATAAAATCCCACGTCAGATAGGGGTAAATACCTGTTTCATCCTTCTAGGATGATGCCCGTTTCAGGTATGGGAAAATAGAATGAGAGGCAATCAGCCCATATGTGAGGAGGGATTATGAGCAGATTGGTCCGCAACCGCGCACCAGAGGGGAAACGACGCCAGCCCCCTTCGGCTCCCTTCGGATACGTAGTGCCAGGCACGGACCTGTTCTCTGGCGTACGCTGGCAAGTGGCAGTAGGGTTTTCCACCCACTGGTCCTGGATCTGGCTGGTATTTTGGAGCTCCCTGTTCTATTCAAACTACTCCCACCAAAACCTGGTGCACGAATCTCTCCTGCTTGAGCCCCTATGGACCATCTCCCTTCTGACCAATGCTGCAGGACCCATGCTTATCCTCTATTTCCTCACGCGGAAGAGAACCCCCTGGAGAAACGCTCCATCCGCTCGGGGACCTCAGGTCTTAGGCCAACATCTAGCCCCTGTGGTGCTTGCGGCCGCGCTTACCTCCGTGGGAACACTTATCGTGGCGGAACCCGCAAGCATCTTTTCTCCCGCTGCCATGAACGTGGCCTATGTGGCTGGCGCATCCCTTACCGGCTTTGGCAGCGCCATTGCCTTCGTCCTCTGGGGAGAGGCCCTCACCGTACAAGGCAGCAGAAGCGCCCTGGCCTACAATGTCCTTGCAATGCTCATTGGTGCCGCCACCTACCTGGTGTTCATGCTGCTGCCTGCGGGCTTCGCACGCTTCGCCACGGGGCTTTTGCCCATTGCGGGGATGGCCCTGTTCTGGAAGAACCGCGGCATCGTAGGGGCATATCAGCCCCCGTCAAGTCCCTCCGACAGAGGCCTGGCCAAGATGCAGATCAGGGAAAACGTGCTGAGCATCACCGCCATCAGCCTGTTTTTCGGGATTTCCTACGGGGTTATGAAAGGCGCCTTTGTTCTTGAGGAGTCCGCCCTGATTGAGATCAGAGACGCCCTCAACGTGGCGTCCTTTGTTATCGGGGCGCTGGCGATCCTGATTACCACCCGCGCCTTTGACATGGACTTTGGCAAGCTCACTTACCAGGTGGCCCTGCCGCTGATGGCAGGCGGGTTTCTCTTCATCACCCTGGACCACCCCCTGCCTTTGCTGGGCTTTTCCCTCCATCAGGTTGGCTACCAGTACTTTTATATAGTCATCTGGGCGCTGTGGCCGGTGCTTGCCCGCAACAACCCCTCCGCACCGCCGGCCCTGTTTCCCTGTTTTGCGGTGTTCGGCATGCAGGCTGGGCAGCTGCTCGGGTCGGTAGTAGGCTCGGCGATTATGCCGGTGGGCAGCATCTCCCCTGAGGCCCTCCATATGGAAACTTCTGTGGCAATCTTCGTGATACTGCTGGTTGCGCTGTTTGGGTTTGGTAACTCCCGGTCTGGCTGGGGCCTTATCAACCCCATGTCCCAGGAATCATCCCTGCCCAAATTCAAGCGCACCTGCCAGCAGCTTGCCGCCACCCATGGCCTTTCCAAACGGGAGACCGAGGTGTTCCTACTCCTGGCGAAAGGCCGCAACTGCGCGCGAATATGCGAAACCTTGGTAATTGCCGAGCCCACAGCAAAGACCCACATCAAAAACGTCTACCACAAGATGGGGGTTCATTCACAGCAGGAGCTTTTGGACATGATTGAATCCGAGGGCGCCAACTAAGCCTTAAGACCGCCCAGCCAGCATCCGATGACGCGTAGCGCATCATCCACGGTATCTCCACGTCACGACCATCAGGACTTAAAACCCGACGTCTATAGTGGACGTTGTAAGCGTTCCCTCCCCCTTCCGCTTACCTGCCTAAAGCGAAAAGCCTAGGCAGTGGCCCGAATAGGGCCGTCTCCCTCCTTGTGTGAGGCTCGATCCCCGTCGAGCCTCGATTTTTTTCCTACGCGCTTTTCCGCGCACTTTTTCCCGCGCTTTTCTGCGCGCTTTCCCAGCACCTTTCCGAGCGCTTCAACCTCCACGCGCAAGCGCGCTGAGCGCAGGATTCCACATGCGGATATTCAACCAGGAGCGCACGCTTCGTCACAAACAACTGCGTTGCGCCCCCAGGAATTCACGTGCGAGTGGCTAGCCTGAACGGACGCTTCGACATGACGCTAACGCGCAACGTACTATCTGTCTTGCGCACTCGCCCAATAATCTGAGAACTAGAACAGAAACGCCTATAATTCCTCTAACTGCAGATAATCGCCGCCTCACGCGGCCATGAGCGGAAAGAGGGAACCATGGCACTCGACCTCGCAAGCAACGTGAAGGCTGCCGCGGCCAAAGCAGTCGAACTTGGAGCAACCGCGGGGCTGGCCGCCAGGGAAAACGCCACCTCGGCTGCGGCAAAAACCAAAGAAAGCGTGATTAGTGCAACGTCGAAGGCCTTGGAAAAGGCGGCCGAAGCGGCCCAAAAGCGGCAAGAAGCCAAGACGCAGCACGAGCTCGAAAAGCTCAACCCCCTGTTTCCTGAGGAGTTCTTTGGAGAAGGGTACCAGTTACCCCAGATGATCAGGCTGGTCAACGGAGAGGAGCGCATGGACAACCCCTTGTGCATGGGAGCCGTTGGCTGGAAGCAGCAGACCAAACAACTGCAGGTTATTAACTATTACGTGCAAAAGGCAGAGGAATCCGGCCTGGTTTTCTACCCTCAAAAGATTATGGGCGCCGCCTATTGCGCAGACC
>JAQXQN010000177.1 GCA_029101185.1 Eggerthellales bacterium
TGAATGGTGGTGCACAGGCCAGGATTGATGACGGTGATGTGGGGCATGGGGTGCGCTCCTTGGTGGGTGTCTGGATGGGGGTGCTCAGGTAGCGAGGCTGCGTCGAAGCGTCCTTACTGGGATTGGCCAAAGGGTTCTATCTGGTATTGGTAGGTGCCCTGGGCAATCTGTTGGCTAATTTCCTCGTATTCCTGGGGGGTGATGGGGGTAAAGCGGATGCGGTCTCCTGCGGCGTAGAGGAAGGCGGGGTCACGGTTGGGGTCCCAGGGCCGCAGGGGCGTGTTTCCTATCAGTTGCCATCCTGCAGGCGAGGCCATGGGGTAGATGCCGGTTTGAGCACCGCCTATCCCGACGGCGCCCGCATCGATGCGCACTCGAGGCGTTTCTAATCTGGGGGTGTGCAGCCGCTCGTCAAGGCCGCTGAGATAGGCAAAGCCAGGCAGGAATCCGAGCATGGCAATGGGATAGTCGGGCTGGGTGTGGATTGCGATCACTTCGTCAACGGTGAGGTTGGCATGGCGTGCCACGTACTCGATATCGGGACCAAAAGCACCGCCGTAGCACACGGGAATGGTGACTACCACGCCCGCCTGGTCCGCCTGGCAGGAGAGGTTTTCCAAGCGGGATCTGAGGATCCCGCAAATCTCGAGGAAGGTAAGCTGGGCGGGGTCGTAGCACACCAGCACGGAGCAAAAGGCGGGCACCACGTCGGTGACGCCACTGATAGCGGGATCGGTGATGGCCCGGGTGGCGTTTGACACGTAGGCGCTTACCGTATCGCAGATGGTTTGCTGGAAGGTGATGAGGATGGCGCTGTCTCCTGCGGGAGCCAACTGATAGGGCTTTTTGGTGATGGCTGCCATGCTGTTCCCTTCGACATGCTCATGCACCGTGGCGTCAGGCGGCCGCGTTGGTGCGCAATGCGGACGATCATTGAATTGGGTATGGGGCAAATACGTAGTGTGGCTGTATTTTCTAGCATTCACCGAATAATTGGGTGCATTTTTTCAAGATTGTGACAATCTGGCAAACCTTACGGCGCAAGTGGCGCCTGTAGATCTGGTATCAACCAGGCAAAGAACATCCATGCGTACAGAAATCAGGTGCACCGTCATGCAGGGCATAGTCTTTCTCGCGGTCTTTTTCGTGGCCTACCTTATCCAGGGCATCACTGGGTTCGCGGGAAACATCATTGCCATGCCTGTGGGTATGGCTACCCTTGGCATGATCGAGACGGTGTGCGTTCTAAATTTCGCTGGGTTCTTTGGTTGCGGGGTCAATGCTCTCTCCTCCCGAAAACATATCAACTGGCGGGAGGCGGTTAAGATCATGGCAGTCATGTTTCCCTTCATGTTGGTGGGAATTTGGCTTGACCAGGTGCTGTCCGTGGAGTTCCTCAAGCCGGTCTATGGAGCGATTGTCCTGGCGGTTGGCATACGGAGTCTGTTTGCAAAGCGCCAGCGATTCTATCCCGAATGGGCCTTGTACGTGGTGCTCGCCCTTGCTGGCCTCATCCAAGGTATGTTCGTCTCGGGTGGCGCGGTGCTGGCCATTTACTGCATTCAGAAGCTGCGTGACAAAAATGAGTTTCGAGGTACCTTGTCGGTTATCTGGACGGTGCTTAATTTTATTTATATGGGCATCAACCTGGCCCAAGGCGTCTATACCCAACAGATGGTGCCGGTGCTCCTGGCAACAATCCCCTTGTCCCTTCTGGCCTCCTACCTGGGAGTGAAGATATTGCCCCGGATTAGCCAGGAGTCCTTTACCCGTATGACCTACGTGCTGCTGGTGGTTATCGGGGTCTTGCTTCTTGTGTTGTAATGGCGTGGTTTCATCCTCTTTCAAGTTGGGTGGCCTATAATCGCGCGGCTATGGAAAATATCGCGCGACATATTCTGACTCCTGCCCTGAAGGCAGCCTGGCCCATCATGGCTGGGTACGTGGTGCTGGGAATCCCTTGTGGGTTTCTTGCCCAAGCCGCCGGCCTTGAATGGTGGATGGCCCTGCTGATGAGCTTCGTTCTCTATTCTGGGGTGGGGCAGTACATGATTCCCAACATGTGGCTTGCGGGAAACCCCCTGGCAAGCATCATACTGAGCGTCTCGTTGGTCAACACCAGGCAGATGCTCTACGGCGCCTCCCTGTCCCGATTCTGTGCACAGGCGGGAAAGCGCCTCTCCTACATCTTTGGCGCCACCGTTACTGATGAAAGCTTTGGGGTGAACCTGGCCCTCCTTGAGCAGGGGGACTGGGGGATTAAGCGCGCCACCGCGGTGAACTTCTTCTCTATGACCACTTGGGCGCTGGCAAATGCCGCAGGCGTGCTTATCGCCGGTGCAGTCTCCCTTCCCACGGCTCTTGCCTCCTATGCCATGACCGCCTTGTTCATCTGCTTGCTGTGCATGCAGGCGCCCACCGTAAGCAACCTGGTTGCCGCCATGGGTGCCGCCGTGGGGGTGGTGGTCTGCAAACTGGTGGGCCTTTCGGGCATGGCCATTTTCATTGGTGCAGTCATTGGCGTGGCCGCTGCTATGCTGGTCCCTACTTCCGCCTGCTCTGAGGGCGAGGCCTCCAGGGGTGATCAAGCGTGACCTTTTCTGACTTTCTGATCGTACTTGTAGGGTGTTCCCTGACCATGGTTGCCTTCCGAGTAATCCCCCTGTTCGCCCTCAAGGGTAAAGAGCTTCCTGAAACCGTGTCAAAGGCTCTTGGCCTTATTGCTCCCGCCGCCTTTGCTGCCCTGATTGCCAATGATCTGTGCAACCCCCAGGCCATGGCCGACGGGTTTTCCTGGGTGTGGGCGGCGCCGCTGATAGCCGCAATCCCCGTTGCCTTCGTGGGGGTGAAGACCAAGTCCATGGCCTGGTGCATCGTGGCCGGTGTGGGGGTCTTGGCCTTCCTGATGCTTGCCACCGGTCAGATGTAATTCGAGAATCGGGGAATTCGGAAATCCTGGCCGAGGGCCTGTGGAGATTCCCTAAAACATCGGCGTAAAAGGGCGCTTCGTCAATTTTCCAGACTCTGGGCCCGCGTGCCCTACGTATAATGCCCAATCGCATGTATGGTAAAGCAGGATGCGCGTCTCGCGCGCCTGGGGACCTCCCTATGACGTGCGGGTCGCGACAACCTTTAAACCGGTACAGAGAGACCGGAAAGGAGAAACGTCATGACCAAGCCATTCGATTCCACATGCTCTGATTGCGCCACGCCTCTGTCGCAGCGTCTTCGTGAGGCTGCGGGAAAGCCCGCTTCCACCGAAGCGGTTCTCATGCTTTCCGACGGAACCGCGTTATTTGGCCGCAGCTGCGGCGCTCAGGGCGAAGCTTTTGGTGAGATTTGCTTCAACACCTCCCTTGAAGGGTACCTCGAGGTGCTCACAGACCCGTCCTACGCTGGCCAGATTGTCACCATGACCTATCCCCAGATTGGAAACTACGGCGTCAATCCTGAAGACGTGCAGTCCTCCCTGGTCTTCAACGACTCCCGTCCCGCCCTGCGCGGCCTGGTGGTCCATGACATGTGCCAGACCCCCTCAAACTGGCGAAGCGTCCAAAGCCTGCCAGATTACCTGGTAGAGCAGGGCGTGGTGGCCATTGAGGGTATTGACACCCGGGCCCTGGTACGCCACATCAGGGATTTCGGTGCCCAGACCGCCATCATCTCCACCGTTGACGCGAACCTCGACTCCTTGAAGGAGAAGGTGCTCGCTGCCCCGAGCATTGTGGGTATCAATCTGGCTAAGACCGTCAGCTGCCCCGAGCCCTACAGTTTTGGCCCCGAGATGCTTCCTCAGTCTCAGGCCTTTGCTCTGACCCAACCGGCCCCGCGCAAGTTCTCCGTGGTGGCCTACGACTGCGGCATTAAGCGTTCCATTCTCCAGGGTCTGGTGCGCGTGGGCTGCCAGCTTCAGGTGGTGCCTTGGGACACCCCCGCAGAGCAGGTACTTGCCCTCAACCCCGACGGTGTCTTCTTGTCAAACGGGCCTGGAGACCCCGATGCGGTGCAGGAGACCTACGCCCAGGTTCAGAAGCTCCTTGGTAAGGTACCGGTGTTTGGCATCTGCCTGGGACATCAGATGATCTCTCTGGCAAGCGGTGCTACCATGGAAAAGCTCAAGTACGGCCATCGCGGCGGCAACCAGCCCGTGATGAATCTGGTCACCGGCAAGGTGGAGATCACCGCCCAGAACCATGGCTTCGGCCTGGTGTTTTCCAGCATGGGCCCCATTG
>JAQXQN010000178.1 GCA_029101185.1 Eggerthellales bacterium
ATTTGCCCGCATTGCGCACGCCAAAAAATCCGATACGCAACCGCTCGGCAGTTGGAGTGGAATCTAGAGCCATTTTGGCCTCCTTTCATGCCCGCGTTTCAGCAGGCGAAGCGTCGCAGCCCGCAGGCAAAACATCCCAGCCCGCAGGCGAAGCGTCCCAGCCTGCAGGCAAACCGTCCCAGCCCGTAGGCAAAGCGTCCCAGCCCACTAGAACCGGAAATCCCGAGCATCACTAGACAGTATCTCCTCCACACGCGCCCGGCACACTTCGCCAACCGACGCATCCGACACCCGCGCCAACTCCCGCTCAAGCACCACCAATCCATTAGCCCGGGTCTGAGCCGATGCGTAATCCGCAAGGTACTCCGCCAGGGTCAAAATTGCGTTGGGCTGGCAGAAGTCCTGAATCCTGCCGGCCTTGCACAGCTCCATAAACCTATCGCCCGTGCGACCCGCCCGATAACAAGCGGTGCAAAAACTGGGAATATGCCCGTTGTCCATGAGCCACGCCACCACTTCGTCAAGGGTGCGCTGATCAGACACGTCAAACTGCTCAGTATCATGGGGTCGCTGCTGTTGGGTGTAGCCTCCCACGCTGGTGCGGCTGCCGCCAGAAATCTGGCTCACGCCAAAGGCAAGGGCCGCAGCCCTGACCGCTTCGCCCTCCCGAGTAGAAATAATCATGCCGGTATAAGGCACGGTGATTCTAATCAGCGCGATGATCTTCTCAAAAGTCTCGTCAGGAATCCCGTTGTCAAAGGCGTCGGGGTCAATGTCCATGGCGGGCTTGACCCTCGGCACGCTGATAGTATGGGGGCCCACCCCGAATGCAGCCTCAAGGTGCTCGGCGTGCATAATCAGGCCGGCAAACTCGTAGGCGAAGCCCTCCAGCCCGAAGAGCACCCCCAATCCTACGTCGTCAATGCCTCCCCGCATGGCCCGATCCATAGCCTCAGTATGCCAGTTGTAGTCGGACTTGGGGCCAGTGGGGTGCAGCTGGCCGTAACGCTGCTTGTGGTAAGTCTCCTGAAACAGGATGTACGTCCCGATGCCCGCCTCCTTGAGCAGGCGATACTCCGCCTCCGTGGTGGCGGCGATGTTCACATTAACCCGCCTGATCTGCCCGTTGCGATGCCGTACGGAATAGATGGTCTCCATAGACTCAAGGATGTACTCGATGGGGTTGTGCCTGGGATCCTCCCCCGCTTCAATGGCCAGCCGCTTGTGGCCCATGTCCTGCAAAGCCACCACCTCCGCACGAATCTCCTCCTGAGTCAGCTTGCGCCGAGGAATCTGGCGGTTCTTGGCGTGATAGGGGCAATACAGGCAGCCGTTGACGCAGTAATTGGACAGGTAGAGCGGGGCAAACAGCACAATCCGGTTTCCGTAATAGGCTTGCTTAATCTGCCTGGCCAAAGCCTTGATCTCATCATTGATCTGGGGGTCGTCACAGGCAAGGAGCACGGAGGCCTCTCGGTGGCTGATGGTGGAGCCATGGTCTGTCGAAATGCCCTCTCCAGCAGCCGTCCCGCTTCTGAGGGCAGAGCCCTCCCCGCCTCCTGCGCGGGATGTCAAAGGGCGCAGGTTGCCCCGAGCCTTATCCAGGATCCTCCTGCACAGGTCAAGGTCATCCTTATGGGCCTGGGCAAAATCCAGGGTATCCAGAATCTCCTGATGGTTTATGAACTCGTCCGCGCAGGAAGATGCGGGATCATACACGTAGGTCATGTCATGCTCTCCTTGACCGAAGTGTCCAATGTGCTACCGTACCAGCCCGGCGGGTGCCAGGACCGACGCCTGCTTACCAGGCCTGAACCTGCTTACCAACCCGGCGGGTCTCCCCTATCCACCACCAGATGACAACCGATAGAGGCCATCCGTCCCGCCAGACACCCTGCGCATTCGGCGGCCTCCTCGCCGGTGCAGGCCTTGTTGTCGTACAAGTCGTACCAGCCCCGCACCCCCACAGGAGACAGATTGGGCATCACCACATTCGCCCCCGAAAGAATCCCCCGCTCACGGCCCTGAGGATCAATGGTGGCCAGCGCCGTTGTAGCGGGAAGCAAACACGTGGGAGCCACAATCCGCAGGATGGACAGCATCAGACAGGTCTGATCCACGCCGCCGACGGGAAAGGAGGCAAAGGGAGTGGCATGATGAGGGACGAAGGGTCCTATGCCGCACATCTCAGGTCTGAACGCTTCGACAAATGCCACATCC
>JAQXQN010000179.1 GCA_029101185.1 Eggerthellales bacterium
TCTAGGCGGGATCCGAAGCATGGGTCTTGTAGCAAGCAAACGTACCCAGGGCATCATCTATGGTGCCCTGGCCCTGGTCTGGATTGCCCTTGACCAGGTTACGAAGGCATATTTCGCTTCCACCTACGCCCTTGGTCAGTCATCCCAGGGCTCATGGGTCCTTTTTGATTTCCAGCTGGTGAACAATAAGGGGGCAGCCTGGGGTATGTTCTCGGATTCCACCTTCGCCCTGGGGGTCACGTCTTTGGTGGTGTGCGCTCTGGTCACTGGCTGCTTGGTGGCCTTTGAGCGCATTGCGCAGCGTCCCCCTACCGCTCTTGAGGTGGTATCAATGGCACTGGTGTTCGCTGGCGGCATCGGAAACGCTATAGACCGCTTCTCTCAGGGTTACGTGGTGGATTTCATTCGGCTTACGTTTATTGACTTCCCCGTCTTTAATGTGGCTGATATTGGCGTGACCTGCGGATTTGTCCTGCTGTTCCTGTCTTTGCTCATGTATGGCAGGAATAATCCTGCATCTGAACAATAACGAAAAGGAGGTGTGCTCATGGATCTGGACTGCATAGTGGTTGACGAAGCGTACTCAGGCATGCGTCTTGACGCATTCCTTGCTGCGGAGGGGGTGTATCTGACTCGCTCAGCGGCGGCTAAGTTTGTCTCGGAGGGTGCGGTCATGATCAATGGGCGCACCGCCCGAAAATCAGCCGTGGTCCGCGGTGGCGATATGGTGGTCTACGAGGTGTACCAAGACCCTTCGGATCTTGTTCTCCAAGGGCAGGATATCCCTCTTGATGTGCGCTACGAGGATGATCATCTGCTGGTCATCAGTAAGCAGGCGGGGCTTGTGTGCCACCCTGCCGAAGGGCACGTGGAGGGTACCCTGGTAAACGCCCTGATCAACCACTGTGGAAGAGAGCACCTCTGCGATGTGCAGGGTGAAGGTAAGGACAGGCTCGGCATCGTGCACCGTCTTGATCGCGACACCAGCGGTCTGATGCTAGCGGCAAAGACCAACCTGGCGGGGGAGGCTCTCATGGACGCTATTCGGGTCCGGGATGTGGATAGGCACTACCTTGCCTTGGTGCATGGTTGGATTCCCCTTGATACCGGGTATATCGATGCGCCCATCGCCCGTCATCAGACCGAGCGGATGCGTATGGCCATCTCCGATAGGGAAGGGTCCAGACAGGCGGTCACCACCTTCTCCGTGCTGCGCAGGTTTGAGGCGGGTCCTCATGATGAGGGGTACACCCTGATAGATTGCAAGCTGTATACGGGAAGGACCCATCAGATCAGGGTGCATATGGAATACATCAAGCATCCCTGCGTGGGAGACCCTCTCTACGGATGGCAAAAGCTTGACAACCTGGGGCTTGAACGGCAGTTTCTCCATTCATACAAATTGGCGTTTACCCATCCGGTCACCCAGGAGCGAATGGAGTTTGAGGACACCCTGCCTGCTGATCTTCAGGAGGCAATCTCGCTGCTCGATGCCCGCAGTTAGGCAAATACGCGTATTATTTATCTCCGTGCGCTGTATCCCCAAAGGCTAGGGCGCATGAGTTCTTATCGTGCAAAAGGAGGCATCATGGCCCAAGAGCCACACGCACCCTGGCTGAAGTTCTATAAGACTGCTCCAGCTCATATGGACTACCCCCGAATCTCCATCTACGAGATGATTGCTCGGGCAGCCGAACAGTTCCCCACCAATATCGCCTATGAGTTCCAGGGCAAGAAAACCACCTACCAGCAGTTTATGGAAAAGATTGACGCGGTGGCTCGGGGATACCAGTCCATCGGTATCTCCCGAGGCGACAGGGTGGTTATCTGCATGCCCAATTCCCCTCAGGCGGTGGACTCCTTCTACGGTCTGAACAGGATTGGTGCCATCCCTGTGATGATTCACCCTCTTTCCGCTGAGGGAGAGATTTCGCTCTACATACAGAAGGTGGGGGCAAAGGCAATCCTTACCCTTGACCAGTTCCAGGGTAAGGTGGATTCTGCCATCCGCGCTACGGGCATGCCCGTGAAATTGGTGGTAGCCCGCATCAAGGACGAGCTGTCCTTGGTGCTTGGCATGGTCTATCCCATCGTGCGCAAGGACAAGCCCGCGAAGGTTCCTTCCCGGCGCCTGGTGTCCTACAAGGGCATGCTGAAATCCGGCAAGGGGCAGAACCTTACCCTTAAGTACCCTTCGGCAGATGATACCTGCTGCATCCTGTTTTCCGGCGGCACCACCGGATCTCCTAAGGGCATCGAGTTGACCAACCTGAACCTGAACGCCCTTGCCATGCAGACCCTTGCGGCCGCCGAGTTTGAGGCCGCGGGCATGAGGATGCTTTCCGTTATGCCGCTGTTCCACGGTTTCGGTCTTGGTATCGGCATCCACACTCCGCTGGTGTTTGGCGCCACCGATATCCTGGTCCCCCAGTTTACCGTCAAGACCTATGCGAATCTGATTAAAAAGACCCGCCCAAACGTGTTGCCTGGCGTGCCTACTCTCTTTGAGGCGCTGCTTCGCACGGAAGGGCTTGAGGGGTATGACATGTCCCATATCAGGGGCATGTTCTGCGGAGGGGACTCCCTGTCCGTGGAGCTGAAGAAGAAGGTGGACGCCTTCCTGAAGGAGCACAATGCCACCATCCAGGTGCGGGAGGGCTATGGCACCACCGAGTGCGTCACCGCATCCTGCCTCACCCCCCACGACGATTATCGGGAGGGCTCTATTGGCATTCCCTTCCCCGATACTTACTACGGAATCTTCGACGTGGAAACTGGAAAGGAGTTGGCTCCTGGTACCGAGGGAGAGATCTGCCTGCGTGGCCCGAGCGTCATGAAGGGATATCTCAACGAGCCCGAGGAGACCGCCAAAACCCTGAAGACCCACGACGATGGATTCGTGTGGCTGCATACCGGGGATCTTGGCGTTATGGATGAGGACGGCTTTGTATACTTCAGGCAGCGGATGAAGCGGCTGATTATCGTCTCCGGCCTCAATGTGTATCCCTCCCAGGTAGAAAATGCTATAGACTCCCATCCCGATGTGCTCTACTCGTGCTGCATTGGGGTGCCCGACCCTTACAAGATGCACGTGGTGAAGGCCTTTGTGGTGCTTAAGCCCGGCATTGAGCCTCGGGAGAACATCTGCGAGGAGATCTTGGCCATTTGCCGCCAGCAGGTCATCCATCATGCTGTCCCTAAGTCCATCGAGTTTCGCGATGAGCTGCCTAAGACCCTGGTGGGCAAGGTGGCCTACAGAAAACTTGAGGAAGAGGAAGCGGCCAAGGCGTAGGGAAGCGTCCAAGGCGTAAAAACCCGTGGGTATGGCGTTTTAGAAAGGGGGCGGGGCATCTCGTGGCAAAGCAGAAGTCCTTTCAGGACAAGCTGATGCAAAAGATCAAGCGGGAATGCCCCGTTCCCTGGTCAAGGGAGTTTCTCCAGCCAGCGGGAAGCCCCCTTGACCCTTCTATGTTTACAAGTGCCGGGTGGGCGGCGGATCTGCTTGACCTGCGCTTTATGACCCTTCAGGAAGAGGCGGACCTATTCACCATGGTCATGGGCGCCGTAGGTCCTTTATGCCCTGAGGATCGCATTGTGTATCCCGGCCTGATGGTGTCGTGGATGGTGACGCCGCGGACCGCAGACCTTTCCGACTCTTTTGTTAAGGCCGTCTCTTGCGAGCAGATTACCTTTCTTGATGCGCCTATGGAGGGTCTGAGGGATCTCTTCCCCTCCTGCATGCTGGTGGATGTGCGCAGCTGTGGTCTGGAGCTCTACGGGCTACACATGGACGGCCTGTTCATGTACCCCTCCTTTGACGAAGACCGAGGCTATGCCATGATCCTTATGGTGGGCGTGGACAGCCGCTATGGCCTGAGGGACCCCCTGTTGTCAAAACTGGTGGTCAAGGGGGATACCTTTGCCGACGCCCTTGAGGCCTCTGCCGAGGAGCGGCGCATTCTGCATATGCGCTGGCTTACCGGGCTTGACACTGGTGAACACGATCAGATCTTTGCCACCTACGAGGATGAGACCGCCTTGCTTGACCTGGGGGTTCGGATTCTGGCTTTGGCATGCTCCAATCAGGGGTCCGCGCAGTGGGCGGGCAGGACGGAGCGAAGCCACGGGGTCTTTGACTTCGGCCGTTCAGACCTTCATCTTTCTGACGAAGCGTGCTCTTTTGCTGGTTCTTCGCCCGCCGCAGAGCAGCCGATTTCTGATGTTCTTGCGCCTGCTGCAGAGCAGTCGATTTCTACCGAGACGGTGTCTGAGCAGGTAGAAGCGCTGCCCGTTGAACTAGCGCCTGAGCAGGTGGAGCCGCTGCCCGTTGAACCGGCACCCGCTACGCCTGAGGCCGATGTTTTACACCAGGTCACCAGCGAGCAGCATTCCTATCGGGTGCTTGAGCTGGAGGAGGCCCTCGACCAGGCCCAGGCCGCCCTGCGAGACCTTCAGGAAACAAACGCGGCCCTCACGTACCATCTTGCAAAAGCCCAGGAATCCCTTGATCAGGCCAAGATGCGCATCGCGAATCTGGAGCGGTCGGCACGCTTCGCTAGCTGTATGCTGATTCCCCAAACTCCCTATGACGCGCTGCTCCTTGCCGAAGAGGCTTTTTCCGATAGGCTTGCGGTTACCGATGGGGCTCGTCGCAGCGCACGTGCCTTTGTTAAAGGAGACACGGCTGAGGTTTGGCGGGTGCTTCGGGATATGGCAACGGTGCTTCATCCTCTGATTTTTCAGGGGGAGTCCCATGACATTGCCCGGGCGTACGCGGCAAAAACCGGTTATGAGCTGGCACTTCGGGACCGAAAGGCGGCAAATGCCGACCCGGTGCGCAAAAGGCTGCTCAGCGTTGAGTATGGCGGGAAGGCCCACGATATGACGCCCCATGTGAAGGGCAAGGGGGTCAAGCGGGGAGAGGCGCTGAGGGTGCACTTCTTTGCGGATTATGAATCGGGCAAGGTTGTGGTGGGACATTGCGGGGAGCATTTGCAGACCCCGCAGACCTCAAAGATTTGATGGGCCGGGATTGCCACCCAGATGAGGTGCGTATCTCGCCTAGATGAGGTGTGTATCATTGGTGATGGGATAACTTGATATTGAGATACCAGGTCAGCAAGCATATACTGTGCAGGTTGCTTCTTACCCGATTCTTTGTTTCACGCTCCACCGCATGAATACACAGCTTCGGGCGTATTGAAACGCGGCGCGCAACGGCCGCATGTGTGCGGGAAACCGCAAAGAAAGGTGGAACAATGGCTAGCAAGCTCTCCATCACCAAGGAAGAGACCGAGGCAATCATCAAGGAGTTCGGCAAGGGCGAGGGCGACTCCGGTTCTCCCGAGGTTCAGGTTGCCATCCTCAGCGTTCGCATCAAGAACCTGACCGAGCACCTGAAGGTCCACAAGAAGGACAACCACACCCGCCGTGGTCTGATGATGCTCATTGGTAAGCGTCGTGGCATGCTTAAGTACATCAAGAATAAGGACGTCGAAGAGTATCGTGCCCTTATCAAGAAGCTCGGCATCCGCGACAACATCTAGTCCGACCAGCTAGTCTACAAGCGAAAGCCCGCTGATGCGGGCTTTTGTTTGAATAAGCGGTCGACGCTGGCGAGGGCCGGCGTTGCTCGCGAGGGGAGTGAAAAGCGCTCTCCCGAAGAAGAGAGAAAGCAGAATGTGTACATGGAAAAAGTATCGTTGAGCTTCGATTTGTACGGCAAGAGCTACAAGCTTGAGACCGGGGAGCTTGCCAAACAGGCAACCGGCGCCGTGCTGGTCACCCAGGGAGAGACCACTTGCCTGATTACCGCGGTGGTGTCCAACCAGCAGAAGGACTATGACTTCTTTCCCCTGACCGTCGACTTCATCGAGAAGATGTACGCCGTCGGGCGCATCCCCGGCGGATACCTCAAGCGTGAGTCCAAGCCCTCCGACAAGGGTACCCTGACCGCGCGCATGATCGATCGCCCCATCCGTCCTGGATTTGCCGACGGTTTCAAGCAGGAGGTCCATATTGTGGCCACCACCTTTGCCTGCGACGGTCAGAATCCCCCCGACTGCATTTGCGTCGGTGGCGCCTCCGCCGCCCTGCTTGTGGGTGGCACCCCCTTCGACGGTCCCGCCGCTTGCGTGCGCATTGCCCGCAACGTGGAAACCGGCGAGTTTATCGTTAACCCCACCTACGCTGAGCAGGAGCTTTCCGACCTTGAACTGACCATTGCTGGTACCCGCGACTACATCTCCATGGTCGAGGCGGGGGCCAATGAGGTCACCGAGGAGGACATGCTTGCTGCTATGGAGTTCGGCCAGGAGGCAATCGCCGCCTTCTGCGAGAAGCAGGCTGAATTCCTGGCCATGGTTGGCCCCGAGCCCAAGGAGTACCCCGTCCATGAGGCGGATCCCTGCATCGCCCAGCGGGTAGACGCCCATTTTGATGAGATGTCTGCCGCCTTGCATGATGCGGACAAGGCATCCCGTATCGCAAAGGTGGAGGCCCTCAAGGCCGCCATTAAGGAGCAGGACTTCTCCGAGGAAGAGCGTGCTGCCTGGTCCTCTGACATTGCTGCCGCTTGCAAGGCTCTCGAGAAGCACGCCATGAGGCAGATGGTCATTGCCACCGGAGAGCGTGCCGACGGCCGTAGCGCTACCGAGATTCGCCCCCTGCACATCGTCCCGGGCTACCTGCCCCGGGTCCATGGCTCCGGCCTGTTCCAGCGTGGCCAGACCCAGGCCATGTCTGTGTGCACCCTCGGCCTGCTCAACGAGGCCCAGCGTCTCGACACCATTGATCCTCAGGAGCGTCGTCGCTACATGCATCAGTACAACTTCCCGCCCTACTGCACCGGTGAGGTTGGACGCATGGGCGCTCCTAAGCGCCGAGAGATTGGCCATGGCGCTTTGGCAGAGCGCGCGATTCTGCCTGTGCTGCCCTCCGAGGACGAGTTCCCCTATGCCATCCGCGTGGTCTCCGAGATCCTCGAGTCCAACGGCTCCTCCTCTATGGCGTCCACCTGCGGCTCCACCCTGGCTCTCATGGACGCTGGCGTGCCCATCAAGGCTCCCGTTTCCGGTATTGCCATGGGTCTAATCAAGGAGGGCGATGACGTGGTCATTCTCTCCGACATCCAGGGCCTGGAGGACTTTCTGGGCGACATGGACTTCAAGGTCACCGGCACCGCTAAGGGCATCACCGCGCTGCAGATGGACAACAAGGCCAAGGGCCTGTCCACCGAGATTCTTGGCCGCGCTCTCCAGCAGGCCAAGGAGGGCCGCGCCCACATCCTTGAGGCGATGCTCGCCGAGATCTCCGAGCCCCGTCCTGAGCTGCGCGACACCGCTCCCCGCATCGAGACCATCAAGATCCCCGTGGACAAGATCCGCGAGGTCATCGGCAAGGGCGGCGAGACCATCCGCGGCATCCAGGATTCCACGGGTGCAAGCATCGAGATCCAGGAGGACGGCACCGTGCATGTGGCCGCCGTCGACCAGGAGGCGGGCAAGGCTGCCAAGGCCGCAATCCTTGCCATCGTCAAGGAGCCTGAGGTTGGCGAAGTGTACGAGGGTCCCGTAGTGGGCATCCAGTCCTTCGGCGCCTTCATTAAGATCACCCCCTCCAAGGACGGTCTGCTCCACATTTCTCGTATGGCCAACGGCCGTGTGGGACAGGTGGAAGATGTGCTCAATATGGGCGATATGGTCAAGGTCCAGGTCATCGAGATTGACCCCAAGTCCGGCAAGATCTCCCTTGATCGTCTTGAGAAGCCCGATGCTCCTGAGTCTAGCGAGCCCGAGCGCCCCGAGCGCGCTGATAGGACGGATCGACGTCCCGGCCGCGGGAATCGGGAAGGGCGCCCCTCTGGTGACGGTCGCACCCCCCGTCGTCGCCACACCAACTAGTCAGTAGGGCACAGGCGGGGGCGTTTGTGTAGTCCCCGTCTGGCTCTTGAAAACAGATGCGGTAGCGGATAAAATACCGCTTCGCATGTTTTTGATCATTCTTTATTCTTAAAGGAGTTTACCAAGATGGCAGTTAAGATCCGTCTCGCCCGCCATGGCGCCAAGCATAAGCCCATTTATCGTGTGGTTGTGGCCGATGGCCGCGCTCCCCGCGATGGCCGTTTCATCGAGCAGGTTGGCCGTTACAACCCCCACACCGATCCTTCCACCATCGTGCTGGACATGGAGAAGGTTGACAAGTGGATTGCCAATGGCGCTCAGCCTACTGACACCGTGGCTCGCCTGATTGAGGCCGCTAAGAAGGCTCAGTAGCAATGACGCAGCAGACTTCCGATATCGCATCCCTGGTACGGGTCATCGTCGAGCCTCTTGTGGAAGACAAGGAGGCGGTGTCCGTCTCCTCTATGGAGGCTGAGGACGGAGCCCTGATCGTTGAGATCCGCGTTAATCCTGAGGATGTGGGCAAGGTCATCGGTCGTCAGGGCCGCGTAATCAAGTCTATTCGTGTGCTTGCCCGGGCTGCCTACGGTTCCGATGGCAGGGACGTGGAAGTCGAGCTGATTGAGGATTAACACCATGGCACGTTGTTGGACCGACTGTGCCGAACTGGTTGCCACTCAAGGACTTAAAGGGAGGTTCGTTGCTCGAAGCAGCAACGGCCTTCCTTTCTTGTTGGAGGAGGGGATGAAGGTTCACTTCGTCCCACCTACCCTAGAAGGGCCCAGGACGGCTGTTATCAACACCCTTACCCACCAGGGCTCCGGGGATTATCTGGTTGATTTTTCCACTGTCAAAGACCGGGACACTGCAGAATCCCTGGTGTCTTGTCATGTGCTGGTGTCAAATGACCAACTCCCCGAGAACCTGGAGGATATTGTCCGCTCCACCCCGCAGGCCCTTTGCGGATTGTCAGTGATGGATGAGCAGCTGGGGCTTCTTGGTACTATTCAAGAGGTTTCTGAGATGCCCACCCAGGATCTGCTGATTGTGGAGGGTCCCTTTGGGGAGGTGCTCATTCCCTTCGTGGATGAGTTCATCCTGGGTTTTGACGAGGATGATGAGGACCTGCTGTGGGTCCGGATACCAAACGGGCTGGTGGATGCTTCGCTGGTTGAAGAGGAAACGTGGTTATGAGAATAGAGACCCTTTCCACCTTTCCCCGTATGTACGACTCGGTGATGGGGGAGTCCATCATGAAGCGGGCACAAAACTGCGGAGCGCTGGACTTTTTCGCCTATGACCTGAGGGATTGGACCCATGATAGGCATCGGACCACGGACGACAGCCCCTATGGGGGCGGACAGGGCCTGGTGATGAAGTGTGAGCCCATCTTTGAGGCGTACGACGATATTGCCGCTAGCGGTCCTAAACCCTACGTGATTTTTCTCACCCCCACGGGAGAGCCCTTCAACCAGGGTCTTGCCACGGAGCTGTCCAGCCAGGAGCGGTTGCTGTTCATCTGCGGCCATTATGAGGGCATCGATGAGCGGGCCTACACCCTTGCCGATAGGTGTATCTCGCTAGGGGATTACGTGCTTACTTCCGGGGAGCTTGCCTCTATGGTGGTGATCGACGCGGTGGTGCGCCTTCTTGACGGGGTTCTAGGTGATGAGGGCAGCGCCATCGACGAGAGCTTCTATGACGGCCTGCTCGAGTACCCCCAATACACCCGGCCTGCCTCCTATAGGGGCATGGACGTGCCGGCGGTGCTGCTTTCCGGAGACCACGCCAAGGTGGACGCCTGGCGCAGAAGACAGTCTCTCCAGCGTACCTTAGCGTTGCGTCCTGATTTGTTGGAGAGCGCGAATACCTCCCAGGAGGAAAAGGCCTATTTGGTATCATTGCAAAACGGCAAAAACCAGGACTCCTAACAGGCTCTGGGGCATGCCGCCATCGGTCCTTGGCCTGTGGGTTTGCGCCCTGTGCCTAAGGATCGCCGACCGCGCATTTCTCGGCGCCGTACCAATGCTGCGGCGCTGCTTTTTCAGAAGGGATGAATCCCATGAGTTATGGCGATCATGCCATTCAGGAGGACCGGGTTACGGTCAAGACTGTTGTCAGCGGCATCGCCTATGTGGCGTTCGTAGTGATTGCCGTGTGGGTCATCAAGTCTTTCATCATCAGCCCCTACACCATCCCCTCATCCTCCATGTCCGACACCATCTCCATCGGGGATAACGTGTGGTCCGAGCGGATTACCTACTATTTCTCAGATCCAAAGCCTGGGGATATCGTCACCTTCGATGACCCTCTCAACCCTTCTCGCACCCTTATCAAACGGGTGGTGGCGGTTGGCGGCCAGACCGTTGATTTAATTGACGGCAAGGTGATGGTTGACGGAGTTGCCCTTGACGAACCGTACACTGACGGCAAGGCTTCCTATCCTGAAACCCCTGCTGCGGGTGTGAGCATCTCATATCCCTACACGATTCCCGATGGGGAAATCTGGGTGATGGGGGATAACCGCACCAACTCAGCGGACTCCCGATACTTTGGTTCTATTGACGCGTCTTCTGTATCCGGACGCGCTATAGCTATTTATTGGCCCATCGATCATATAGGAGCGCTTTGATATGACTCATGCTGCAAATCCTGATGCGCTGACATTTCAAGAGATTATCCTGAAACTCCAGACCTACTGGGCGCAGCAGGGCTGCGTTGTGCTGCAGCCCTATGACAATGAGGTGGGTGCCGGCACCTTCCATACCGCCACCACCCTTCGCTCCCTTGGTCCTGACACCTGGCGTGCGGCCTACGTGCAGCCTTGTCGTCGGCCTGCGGACGGTCGCTACGGGGAGAACCCCAACCGTATGCAGCACTACTATCAGTTCCAGGTGCTTATGAAGCCCTCTCCTGACAACATCCAGGAGCTGTATCTGGGGTCTCTTGAGGCAATCGGCATCGATCCGCTTGCCCACGACATCCGGTTTGTTGAGGACGACTGGGAGAGCCCTACCCTTGGCGCCTGGGGCCTTGGCTGGGAGGTGTGGATCGACGGTATGGAGTGCACCCAGTTCACCTATTTCCAGCAGGTGGGCGGCTTTGAGTGCAACCC
>JAQXQN010000180.1 GCA_029101185.1 Eggerthellales bacterium
TGGAATCCGAGAACATACCCCAGGCTGCCCCCTTATTGTTCACCAGCTGGAAATCAAAAAGGACCCATGAGCCCTGGGATGACTGACCCAGGGCGTAGGTGGAAGCGAAATATGCCTTCGTAACCTGGTCAAGGGCAATCCAGACCAGGGCCAGGGCACCATAGATGATGCCCTGGGTACGTTTGCTTGCTACAAGACCCATGCTTCGGTTCCCGCCTAGAGCCCCAACGAATCAATCACGTCGGCACAGCGTCCGCACAGGTCAGGATGGGCGGGGTTAGAACCCAGCTCCCGATGGTTCCAGCAGCGAGGGCAGCGGTCTAGCTCGGTCTTCTCCACGGTCACCTCAAGCTCCCCTTCCCCATCAAGGATACGGACCTGGGAGACAATGAAGAACTCCTCAAGGACCTCGGGGGCAAAGGAGCGCAGCACCTGGCTGACCTCCGCATCAGCGGAACGGATAACGGCCACCGCCTCCTGGCTCTTACCGAATACCTTGGCGTTGCGGGCCTCCTCAATTGCCTTGGTTACTGCGCTTCGGACCTCAAGCAGGGTGTCGAAGCGTGCCTTGATGGAGGCGCATTCCTCTTCGACAGGCAGGGCCGGCACGAAATCGGAGGCCTCAGGCCAACCGGCAAGCTGCACAGACCAGGGACGACCGGGACGATTGCGCATAGCCTCAGGATAGTGCTCCCATGCCTCATCGCAAGTGAAGGAAAGGATGGGGCTCATGACGCGGACGAGCACCTCAAGGATGTTCATAATTGCGGTCTGGGCGCTTCGACGTGCAAGAGAACCGGGAGCCTCGGAGTAGAGCCGGTCTTTGACCACATCCATGTAAACGGCGGACAGATCCGTGTTGATGTAGTCATACACCACACGGAAGACCTTGTGGAAGCTGTACTCCTCGTACGCAGCCTCCACCTGATCGCGGATTTCGGAGAGCCGCACCATAGCCCACAGGTCAATGGGATTCATGTCCTCAAGAGACACCATATCGGTCTCGTCGTTGAAGCCATCCAGGTTGCCAAGGAGGAAGCGGAAGGTGTTACGGATACGGCGGTATGCCTCAGAGGTGCGCTGGAGAATCTCGTCACCCACGGACACGTCCTGACTATAGTCCACGGATGCGGCCCACAGGCGCAGCACGTCGGCGCCGTATTTGTTGACCACCTCAGCGGGGTCTACCACGTTACCGAGGGACTTGGACATCTTGCGTCCCTGGGGGTCAAGGATAAATCCACAGCTTACCACGTTCTTGTAGGGAGGGATGCCATAGGCCCCCACAGAGGTAAGCAGAGAGGACTGGAACCAGCCGCGATGCTGGTCGGACCCTTCAAGGTACACATCGGCAGGACGACACAGATTGGCCCGAGCCTCGCACACCGAGGTATGGCTCACGCCGGACTCCCACCATACGTCAAGCACGTCCTTTTCAGGGATCAGAGCCTCAACGGAGGCACCGCAGGCAGGACAGCAGGTGTCTGCAGGCAGATAATCCTTGGGCTCATGGACGTACCAGGCGTCGGCGCCTTCGGTCCTAAAGAGGCTGATCACCGCATCGAAGGTCTTCTCGGTGGCAACAGTCTCGCCACAAGATCCACACTTGAACACGGGGATGGGAACGCCCCAGAACCGCTGACGGGAGATGCACCAGTCGGGCCTATCTGCAACCATGGCGCCAATGCGGTTGGACGCCCATGCGGGAACCCAGTTGACCTGGTTATTGATGGCGTCAAGGGCGCCCTCCCTCAGACCGGTCTTATCCATGGACACGAACCACTGGTCCGTAGCGCGGAAGATAACCGGCTGATGGCAACGCCAACAATGAGGATAGCTGTGCACCAGATCCACATGGGCCACCAACGTACCCTGTTCCTTGAGCCAGGCGATGATGTGAGGATTGGCCTCATCAGTGTCCATGCCAGCAAAGTGAGGCACCACGTCCATAAACCGGCCATCGTCGTCTACGGGCATGATGATGTCCACGCCAAACTCCATAGACACCAGATAGTCATCCACGCCGTGACCGCCTGCTGTGTGCACGCAACCGGTACCGGCATCGAGGGTAACGTGGTTGCGCCACACAAAGGCCCCTTCCCTATCCATGATTGGACAGCGGTACGTGGTGCCACCGAACTCCTTACCCAGCATGGTCACGGGCTCGCCCTGCACGCTCAGAACCTCATAGGATTCCCAACCAGCAACCTTGGCGACCGTCTCAACCAGGCCAAGGGCCATCAGGTACCAAGCTCCGTCCGCCTTCACAAAGCAGTACTGCAGATCGGGACCCAGGCACACGGCGGCATTTGCAGGAAGGGTCCAGGGCGTGGTAGTCCAGATCAGCACATAAGCGTCCTCAACGTTCACGCCTGCCTGCGCAAAGACCTCAGGCACGTTGTTCATCTTAAAGCGCACGTAGATGGAGGGGCTGGTCTCATCGCCGTACTCGATCTCCGCCTCGGCGAGAGCGGTGTGGCAATGCTTGCACCAGTGGATAGGCTTGCGACCGCGATAGACCGCACCATCCATGTACAGCTTCTTGAAAATCTCGATATTTCCCGCCTCATATTCGGGCAGATAGGTCAGATAAGGGTTGTCCCATTCTCCATTCACGCCCAGACGTTTAAAGCCGGCGCGCTGGCCATCAAGCTGCTTGGTGGCGTACTCCCGGCAGATCTTGCGGAAAGTGGGCACATCCACGTTCTTCATCTTCTCGGGACCGAGCATATCCTCAACTTTGTTCTCAATGGGCAGGCCGTGGCAGTCCCACCCGGGAACATAGGGGGAGTAGAAGCCCCGCTGGCTATGGTATTTGACAATGATGTCCTTCAAGGTTTTGTTGAATGCATGGCCGATATGAATGGGGCCGTTGGCATAGGGTGGCCCATCATGAAGGACAAAAGGCTCATTATCCTTGTTCTTGGCAAGAATCTGCCCATACAGATCCTGCTCCTCCCATTTGGCAAGCCGCTTCGGCTCGTTCTCGGGAAGGTTTGCCCGCATGGAAAAATCCGTCTTGGGCAGGTTCATGGTCTTCTTGTAATCGTTTCCCATCGTGTACTCCGATCCTTTCTACATTGTGGGACGCCCGCAATCGAGCGAATACGCAAGTTTCGACATTATAGTGATTCATCCTCCACCGCTAAACTGCATAAACGTATTTTCGGTTTCATCACCAAATAGCCCGTTTCCCGTCCCATCAAACCGGGACACGATTGTCAAGCCCTTTGAGGTTTCGGGGTATTCACACCACCATGACGAAATGTACCGAGCGCACGGCACCCTTTGACTCTTGTGACATTTGGGGAATAATGGACCAAGATGTCAGGTCCGCTGAGTACGAAAGGATTGTCATGGCATTCAAGATAGTGACAGATTCGAGCTGCAATCTCTCGGAAGAAATGGTTGACGAGTTCCAACTAGAGGTGCTCCCGTTAACCTACATGGTTGACGAGGTGCAGTATCCCTGCTTCCTAAAAGGAGGAGGTGGCGAACTCTCGAAGTTCTATGACATGCTTCGCAACGACAAAGTAATCACCACGTCCCTACCTAATCAGGCAAATACCGAAACAACCCTGCGTGGACTGCTTGACGAAGGACTTGACCTACTCTACGTAGGCTTCTCCTCCGCCATTTCTGGCACCTATGAAGCTACAGAAAGGCTTATGGCCAGGCTCTCCAGTGAATACCCTGATCGAAAGCTGCTGTCCGTATGCACCAACGCGGCAGCTGGCGGTGAGGGCCTTCTTGTATGGCTTACGGCAAAAAAAGCCAAAGAGGGAGCCTCCATTGAGGAGTGTTTTGACTTTGTGCAAGAGACCCGAGACTCCATTTGCCATTGGTTTACCGTGGAGGATTTGAAGTACCTGTTCAGAGGAGGCAGATTAAGCAAAACCTCCTTTGTTGCCGCATCCATGCTCAATATCAAACCTGTATTGCATGTGGACAACGAAGGCGCCTTAATCCCCATGGATAAAGTGAGGGGCAGGAAGAAATCCATTAAGGCTCTGTGTGATCACATGGAGCAAACTGCCATTGATCCAGCCTCCCAGACCGTATTCATCTCCCATGGTGACTGTCTCGAGGATGTTGAGACTTTGAAATCTCTTATCACACAACGCATGGGCGTTACCAATTACGTGGTCAACGTACTTGACCCTGTAATTGGAGCCCATGCTGGCCCAGGGACGCTTGCTCTGTTCTTCATAGGCACTCAAAAATAGAATACGCAGCGAGCTGAAGCCTTCACTATTAGTCAGACAGCCAGGATGCAGCAACATCGCATCCTGGCTGTCTTGTATAGCCATCGTTGCATACTGGCAGGTTCAAAGCCCTACTTCGAACCACTCGAACCGAATCCACCCTGGCCGCGCTCTGTTTCGTCCAGTTGGTCAACCACCGACCAGGTAACCTGCTCGACTCGAGATACCACCAACTGAGCAATACGGTCACCCGGCTCAATTACAAAACTGTGGGTTGGATCCAGATTGATAAGAATAACCTTGAGCTCACCACGATAGTGGGAATCAATCAGCCCAGGAGCGTTTACCACAGAGATGCCGTGCTTAATAGCAAGGCCACTTCGGGGCATAACCAGACCCGCATACCCTTCAGGAATAGCAACGGCAAGACCCGTAGCAACCAGCGCACGTTGAAAAGGCTCGAGCACCAAAGACTCCGTAGAACGAAGATCCATGCCCGCATCTCCAGGATATGCGTAGGTAGGAATGGTGACGTCCTCACGCAAAGCGGTGATCTGGATCTGAAGAGATTCGTTTGACACAGCGCTTCCTCTATTCTTGTTCCTCAAAGCCCTTCAGGGCGTCCTTAAACTCTTCTACCGTTTGAAAATCCCTATACACCGAAGCAAAACGAATGTATGCAACCACGTCTATTCCCCTTAGGCGCTCAAGAACAAGCTCCCCGAGGTCCTGGGAGGATATCTCCAAAATATTCTTATTACGAAGCTCTGCCTCCACCCAATCGATGATTTCCGTCTTCTTTTCATGGGTGATGTTGGGGCGCTTGGCGCATGCGCTACTGATGCCCCGGTAGAGTTTCTCCCTGTCAAAGACCTGAGAGGAGCCATCCCGTTTGATGACAACAATAGGATTGTCACCGAGCCGCTCATAGGTTGTAAAACGGGCTTGGCAATTAAGGCATTCACGGCGGCGGCGAATGGAGTTGAACTCATCAGAAGGACGAGAATCTACGACCTTTGATTCTGGATGACCACAGGATGGACAGCGCATAGGGCCCCTAACGATACTGAAAAAATGTCGGTGCCCATCATACACAAAAGAAATCAAGGGGCCATTTTAGGACAGAAAAAATGGCCCCCTTCTGTATCGAACGGGTAACGCAGCAAACCCGATCCGACCGGATTACAGAAGAATCAACGCAGCCCCCACGGCAAACGCCACCGCAAGACCCACGACCAATTGGAGAACAGAAACCTCTCCCCTAGCGCACTCTGGCATGCTCCGAGCCTCATGGAAACCGAAGGATTTCCTGTTGCCCAAAGCCTCCTTCATAAACGAGACTTCTTGAGCGAAGGTCATAGGCTGATTCTGAGAGGGAAATTGGATGACAAGAGGAGACACACCAGCAGCGGTGGTACCAGAATCAAAACCACAACCATCAAAATCCAATGCGGAGGTACCGGAAACATATGCGTGGCGGGGGTGGATGCGGCTCATGTGCTCTCCTTAATTTGTACTTGCAACGAACCTTTGTTCGGGCTTATAATAAATCGCACAAAAGTTCGTGTCAACAGATTTTTAAAACATTTGTTCGTATTGGAGGGCGTCATGGGACCTACGATTAAGAACACCAAGCAGATCACCCGTAAGCAGAAACTGGTGCTTGACTTCATCATCAAGACTATTGATGAAACTGGGATTGCACCAACCGTCCGCGATATCTGCGAGGGGCTCGGGCTTAGCTCCCCCTCTACCGTCCACACTCATCTCAACACCCTGGAAGAAAAGGGCTTCATCAAGCGCGATCCCTTGAAGTCCCGCTGCATCACCGTGGTTGGTCACCAGAGGCAGACGCCTGATACTGGAGAGTCAGATCAGAGGGATGCCACCCCCTCGTATTCCAACCTGGTTTCCCTCCCCCTTGTAGGAAACGTGGCTGCCGGATTGCCCATCTTGGCAGAACAAAACATTACGGAAACCATCACCCTTCCAACCTCACTGGTGGGAGATTCAAGCTCTTTTATCCTGAAGGTCCGGGGGGAGTCCATGATTGAAGCGGGCATCAATGACGGTGATTTCGTTGTGGTAAAAGAGCAGCCGGTGGCCAACAACGGAGAAATCGTTGTTGCCATTGTTGAGGACGGCGCAACCGTTAAGACGTTCTATAAGGAACGGGACCACGTGCGTCTGCAGCCAGAAAATTCCACCATGGATCCCATTATCGTAAGGGATAACGTCACCATTGCTGGAAAAGTCGTCGCAGTGTTTCGGGTGCTCTAAGCAATATGGCTGCCTTTGCCGTTCTCGCGTATTTCAGGTAGACCTGCGTTCCTTGCTGGAAAGACCAAAGCACCCCTTGAACTCTGGCCCAAAAACCAGAACCCAAGGGGCGCTTCTCCTTCCACACGGGCCGCCGGTGCCCGACGGACCTCACCTGGTGGGCCTTAATCAATATGCATTAACCGATAGGCTTCAACCCAAAAACGTTATCCGAAACAACCATACTCTCGTTACTTCTGAAACGACTCAAAAAGCTGCTGATATTGACCCGGAACCCGCAGAGTCATCTTGATTCCGTCTTCAAGATATTCCGAAGCAACCACCGTGCATCGTTCATGGGCCGCAGATACTAAATCTCCCCGTCCGTAGGGCAGCAGAATCTCCATGTTTCGCTCAGCTGCGGTGGCAGCCCGCGTTATCCCCTCTATCAATCGGTCAATTCCCCACCCAGTAACAGCAGACACCATGATCGCCTCAGGGTACCTACCCTGCAAAACTCCCTGCTCATCTTCAGAGAGCAGGTCGCACTTATTAAACACCACAATCCGCGGGATCGCCTGAGCCCCAATGGATTCAAGGGTGTCATCAACCGCGTGCATCTGAGCCTCCATCTCAGGAGAGGAGACATCTACCACATGAAGCACCAAATCCGCACCGCGAATCTCATCAAGGGTGCTGTTGAATGCCTCAATAAGGGTATGGGGCAGCTTTTGAATAAAACCTACCGTATCGGTAAGGGTAATCTCCCTGCCCTCAGGTAGGGACACTTTACGGGTAGTGGAGTCAAGGGTGGCAAAGAGTTTGTCGTAGCTAAGCACGTCGGAACCAGAGATTCTGTTTATCAGGCTCGATTTTCCCGCATTCGTGTAGCCCGCTTCCGCAACCTTGTACACGCCCGCCTCATACCGGGCGCTTCGCTGAATGGAGCGCATCTTGGAGACCTGCTCCAATTCCCTTTTAATGGATGTGATGCGCTTACGGACAAGCCTCCTGTCAACTTCAAGCTGGCTTTCTCCTTCGCCAAACCGGGAGCCAACACCTCCGCCCATCTTGTTACTGGCAAGGTGGGCCCACATACCCCTCAGCCGAGGGAGCAGATATTGATTCTGGGCTAGCCTCACCTGCAGCCTACCCTCCTTGGTGGTTGCATGCAGGGCGAAGATGTCCAGAATCAGGGCAGTCCTGTCTATCACCTTCACGTCCTTACCCACAATTCGCTCCAAATTGGATTGTTGGGATGGGGACAGTTCGTCATCAACAATCACTAGGTCAGCGCTGTAGGAGCGACACAGTTGAGCAATCTCTTCCGCTTTACCGGAGCCCACAAAGGTTTTAGGATTGGGGCTGTCAAGCCGCTGCCAGGTCCTGGCTACAACCTGCGCCCCTGCGGTATCCGTAAGGCGCTCCAGCTCATCAAGGGAGCTCTGCAGCGATTCGCTGCCATTGGCCTGTTTGCTTTCTATGCCTACAAGGATCGCGCGTTCTAGTTCTTGAGCCATACGCTCGCTGGCGGTTCCAACAAATGACATACGTATTCCCTTCGTACGATACGAATCTTTTCAGTCGGGTATGCACGCATGCCAAAAAGCCCTCCGACCGCTAAGCGGTACGGTGCTCGGCATGGGCAAGATAGTTCAATATCCACATGCTTATTCGCTCACAATCTCCGTCGTTTGCATCAACGGGCACTATGCGCTCATCCGAGCGCCACCAAGACCGTTGGCGTTTAGAATAACGCCTTGATGCCTGTTTAATGGCTTCCTTTGCCTCATGAAGGCTGCATTGACCGTCAAGAGCCCACACCACTTCTTTATACCCGATAGCATCCCGGGCCGTAACCGCAGATTTAAATCCTGCATCAATCAGTCTGCACACTTCGTCAACAAGACCCTGCTCGAACATCCGATCAACTCGGGCATCGATACGGGCATAAAGCAGCTCAGGGTCCACCTCAAGGGAGAAGAAGCAAGCCGGCACGAATTGCTTCATAGTGGCAAACCCTGCATGCTGCCGAGCATAGGAGGTTCCCTCAAGCTCGAGCATCTCAAAAGCCCTGATCACGCGCTTCGAGTTGTTAGCGTGGATAAGAGCCGCACTTTCGGGGTCAACCCGGTGCAGCTCATTCCAAAGCTCCTGAGCGCCATGGGAATCCAGAAATGCCTGCCATTTCTCTCGGGTGGGATTGCCCACCTGATCGCCTTTGGGGAAACGGTAGTCATCAATGGCCGCTCGAACATACAGCCCCGTCCCACCCGCCAGCACACAGGTGTTTCCCCGATTATCCTGGGTGGAAAACACGTCCCGCGCATACTCCTGGAACAGGGCCGCAGAATATGCCTGGCCAGGATCGCAGATATCCAGACCGAAATGATCGACCACCATCTCCTCAGGGGCAATCTTTCCGGTACCGATGTCCATACCTCGATAAATCTGCATACTGTCCGCAGACACCACCACACCGCACCCGCCATGTAGGCTTTCTAACCCCTTGGCAACCAATTGGGCAACGTCCGTTTTCCCGGATGCGGTGGGGCCTACGATGCACACCACAGGATGGGCCAGAGACAACCCCCATGACGATTCGGATTTCCCCAGTAAGCTGGCGGTCATCTATTCACCAACCACTTCCCCAGTCAGATACCAGGTTTTTGCTTCGTCGATTCTGACCTGCACCATGGTGCCCACTATATCCTCAAGGGCCACCCCAGAGGGCACCTTGGCATGAACGGTCACGTTATGAGGGCTATGTCCCGTGAACACCCTGGGGTCGCGCTTGGAGGGCCCTTCTACCAACACGTCAAGCCAACGACCCACAAAGCGTTGGTTCTGCTGATACGCATTTTCCTGCACCAAAGCAACCAGCCGGTCAAAACGGTCCTGAATCACCTCTCGAGGGGTGTCATCAGGCATTTCGGCAGCGGGGGTGCCCTCCCGTTTTGAATAGATAAAGGTGAACACCTGAGAGTAGCCCACTTCCTTCACCAGGTTGTAGGTCTGCTGGAAGTCCTCCTCTGTCTCACCAGGGAACCCCACGATGATATCGGTGGACAGGGAAATATCCGGATTAGCCTGCCTCACCTTTCGAACCAAATCAAGGTAGGCTTCCCGCGTGTAGCGGCGGTTCATCTCCCGCAGGATCCTGTTTGATCCCGATTGGGCAGGAAGGTGCAAATACGGCATAAGATTGGCCTCGGTGCCAAAGAGGGCAATAACCTCATCGGTCAGGTCCTTGGGATGGGAGGTGGCGAAACGAACCCGATCAACACCGGTATCGCACACACCCTTTAGGACCTTGGCAAACTGAGGCGATCCATACAAATCCCGGCCGTAGGAATTAACGTTCTGACCAAGAAGGGTTATCTCCTTCACGCCTTCCGACACAAGCAGGGACGCTTCGTCAAGCACATCCTCTAAGGTTCGGGACTTCTCACGGCCACGGACATACGGGACGATGCAATAGGTGCAAAAGTTGTCGCAGCCGGTGGTAATGGGAAGCCACGCAGCCCAGGTGTGTTTTCTATGGGAGGGCAGATCAGAGGCAAACCCGGCGCTCTCCTCAAGCAGAGACACGGAGCGGGAGTGATCGCTGGCAGCCTTGATGAGCAGACCGGGAAGCTGATCTATGGTGTGGGTGCCAAAAACCACGTCCACGTTGTCGAGCTTTTCCAGCAGCTCAAGGCCATCCCTCTGACCGATGCATCCACCCACCGCAACTATCCGCTTGTTCAGAGTGCTGTCAGCGGGAAGGGGGATGTTTTTGATAGAAGCCGCCTGCCCCATGAGCCGAATATCGGCCGCCTCTCTGACGCAGCAGGTGACAAACACGACGATTTCGGCCGCTTCCACAGAATCCACGCGCATGGCGCCATAGGTCTCAAGCAGACCTACGATGCGCTCAGCATCATGCTCGTTCATCTGGCAGCCGTAGATGAACAGATAGAAAGTCTTGTTCGCAAGCATGGATGTCCTTCTTACGGTATTTCGGAGCGCGTGTCGCCACATGGGCGACGGCCCTTCGATTGTTGTACAGTATGCCCAGGCCAGGGCGCTGGCTGCTTCGCTATTCGCAGCGCGCAACCCCCCGGGTGTATCGGGGCTCAACAAGAAACCTGATTGCCGTGCGGTACTCACCATCAATCACGATGTCGGCAAATGAGGGTATGCAGACAATCTCGATGCCGATGGGGGCCAAAAACCCTCGTGAGATGGCAATTGCCTTGACGGCCTGATTAACCGCTCCGGCGCCTACCGCCTGAATCTCTATGGTCTCCCCGTCCTTTATCATGCCGGCGATAGCCCCCGCAACCGAGGCAGGGGAAGATTTCGAAGAGACCTTTAAGCACCCGAGCTCAGAGTGCTCGCATTCTATGTGCTGAGGCATTATGTTCCTTACTACGAATAGTATTGCGTTGTAGTGCTGCGTATTTAATGCGAATGGCGTCCCATGCCGCATGCCTAAACGGCCACAAGCCGTTCTGCGAGATTGTAGCGTTACCTGCCATGGTTAGCAATTCCAAGGTGAATCCGTGGGTGGTTATTCCGACTGTTAATCCATGCGGCGAACCGGAAACACAACCTGCACGCCCTCTGAAGTGAGCCGCACTTCAGGAATGACGTCCTCTTCAAGGTAGTAGGATCGGGCAAGGCCTCTCCAGGCATGGCTCATATCGGCTGCAAACTGCCCAAGATCCTGCTGGGAGATATGCAGACCCCGAGCGGAACTATCGGTATCGCCACGAGCCGCCCCTTTCCTGCGACGCTTGGAAGACTTTGACTTCCCTCCCTCAGGAAGGATTCGTTCAAGCGTATCAAGGAGCGGGTTCAGCGGGGTGATTTGACCCTGAAGCACCCGCATGGCGCTTCGCGTGGACATCTCCAAACCGAGGCCCGCCGCAATTGCCACAAAGTCCTCAGCATTGCGGGACAGCGCCAATCGTTTGCAAGGAGCCACCGTAGCGGGGTCGGCACTAATACTAACCAGATGCCTTCGGAGAAACTGCCTGCCGAAAGAGTACATGGTAGCAGCAATCTCCACCGCAGAACCCAGATACACGGTGCAATCCTGCCGTTGCTTCAGCCCAAACTCGCAGCACACCCGAGCAATATTATGGGGTCCTGCTCCAAGAGCCCAGGCGCCATCCTCCGTCCGAATCAAGGGAGAAAGGGTGCTCTGGTCGGTTCGCTCCGCCGTCTTAGCCAGGTCAAACTGGGCCAAAAGAGCCGTGCCTCCCCCCATCATCGAGGCAAGCACCTGAGAGCGGGAAGCGTTCTCCCTAATGGAATACAAAGCCATGCCCCGGCCATGAACCCCCCAGTCATCCATCCGCATGGTGTCAAGCTTGGAGGTAACCCGGGGCTCAAAGATCCGCTCCTGCATGTCCTCAGGAATGCCCTGCCCGTCATCGATAATCACGATCCTGCGTTGGCCGCCGGATTTTGAAGAGGCGACAAAGAGCACATGGGCTCCGGCATCCCTGCTGTTGCGCAAGAGTTCAATAACCGCATCCTCGACGCATCGGATGTCCTGCTTCGCCTGGCGACGTTGAGCCTCGCTGGTAAGCAGCCGAACAAAGCCATTGCCGTAGTCCGTCTCTACCTTAAGTTGCTCGGCAGCCGCCGTGGATTCCACAAAGGACCTCAGAGATTGTGCGTCTGATGGCGAAGGGTCCTGCGACGCAAAAAAGGAGCCGTCCGGATGGTGTTCCATGGCGACTCCTTTCTGCGTTGCTAATACTATCCCGAGACTACTTGGCGTAATCGATGGCGCGGCTTTCGCGAATGACGACCACCTTCACCTGGCCGGGGTATTGCATCTCGTCCTCAATCTGCTTTGCGATATCGTGAGCAAGCACCACTGCCTCAGCCTCATTGACCTGCTCAGGGACAACCATGACGCGGATCTCACGGCCCGCCTGCATGGCGTAGGTGCGCTCAACGCCCTTATGGGCATTGCAAATTTCCTCAAACTTCTCAAGGCGCTTGATATAGCTCTCAAGGCTTTCCTTACGAGCACCGGGACGAGCGGCAGAAACCGCATCCGCTGCCTGCACCAGCACGTCAAGCACGCTGTTGGGCTCAACGTCTGCATGGTGGGCCTCAATGGCATGAACGATCTCAGGGCGCTCACCGAAGCGGCGGGCAAGATCTGCACCAATCACCGCATGGGGACCCTCCACCTCATGGTCAATGGCCTTACCCAGGTCATGGAGAAGACCCGCGCGCTTTGCGGGAACGGGATCAAGCCCAAGTTCTGCCGCCATGACGCCGCACAAATATGCAACCTCAAGGGAGTGGTTCAAGACGTTCTGACCAAAGGAGGTGCGGTAGCGCAGCCTGCCGAGGGTCCTCACCAATTCAGGATGCAGATCATGGATGCCGCAATCGAAGGTTGCCCGCTCGCCGGCCTCCTGGACCTGCTGGTTCACCTGACGCTCGGCCTTGGAGAACATCTCCTCAATGCGGGCAGGATGAATCCTTCCGTCAGCAATGAGGTTTTCCATGGTGACGCGGCCAATCTCACGACGAACGGGATCGAAACAGGAAATGGTAACGCACTCAGGAGTGTCATCGATGAGCAGATTCACGCCCGTGAGCTGCTCGAAAGAGCGGATGTTCCTACCCTCGCGGCCAATGATGCGGCCCTTGAGCTCATCGGAAGGAATATGGATGGTCTTGACCGTGGTCTCAGCAGAATGATCTGCTGCGACACGCTGAATGGCAAGACTCAGGATCTGACGGGCCTTACGATCGGCCTCAAGCTTGGTGCGCTGCTCTGCGTCGCGAATGATGCTTGCGCTTTCATGGGTCACCTCGTCGCGGAGGGTATCAAGCAGCTCCCGCTTGGCCTCCTCGGGGGTCATTCCCGCCACCCGCTCGAGACGAACATTGACCTCTGCCTGGGCGGCCTTGAGGTCCCTATCCCGACGATCAAGCTGTCCCTGCATGCTGGAAAGCTGGTGCTCTCGGGCATCAAGGCTCTCAACCCGCCTATCAAGGCTTTCCTCACGCTGATTGATTCGGTTTTCTGCGGCACGAATCTCCCGCTGACGCTCCTTGTTCTCTGCCTCAGCTTCCTGTTTGAACTTGAGAACCTCGTCCTTTCCCTCAATCTCAGCCTCACGACGAAGGGTTTCCGCATCACGACGTGCGTTAGCGACAATCTGGTCCGCTTCCTCACGCTTCTTCTTCAAAGAAGAGTTGGAGAGATACTGGGTAAGGACGAAACAGATGACGACACCGGCGATTGCTCCAACAATAAGCCAGATGAACTCCATCGATTTCCCCCTCTCACAATTGTGTGATTACTAATTGACGGTCAAATATGGCTTCCAAACATAAAAAATGCACGGCACATAGCCGAGCATGAGCGTAGTTGCACGTATCCTAGTACCTGCGATATTAAATTCATTTATCTAATAAACACCGAATACCGGTGAACAAATACACTCAATCCCCGACATTATACACACAGTCAATCATTCTATTCTTGGTAATCAGTAAATCCATCAGAGTAAACCTCTTCCTCTGCGGACCTTCCCCTCGAATGGGTGGTAAGGGGGTAGTCGCAAGCCACACGATACGCAACGTCGCTGCTGAACCCTCGAGACACAAGGGTGCGCATACAGGCATTACGAGGCTGCTTTGATCTGGGAGGGTGTCGTTGCATATAGGCCTTTGCCCGTGCGTATTCATTTGGTATGTCATCGGGAAAGAAATCCTCCGGCCATCCAGAAAGACGCTGGGGGCAAATCTCATGATTCTCAAGCTCCTGGAGGATTGCCCGTTTGCCCTTCCCCTGATTCAGCCGGGACCTCACAAGTACCCGAGCAAAGCGGCTATCATCCAAAAGACCGCACGAACGGGCCCGTTCAATGGAACGCTCTATTGCTGAAGCGGGAAACGCCTCTTTTATGAGCCGTTTTCTGACCTCCGCCTCAGATCTGTCCCTTACCTGCACCCAGCGACAGATCTTGTCAAAGGCTTGCGACTCCTTTGGCAACTCCTGCTCAAACAGGGGACGATACTCAAGTTTTGACAAGAACTCGTCATCGATAATTGGCATCGTCCCCTCCAATCAGATCCGTTATTCCGCAAGGGTAATGCTCGGGGTGCCTGCAGGAATCTCAAAGGCCTCCCGCACCTTAGTCTCAATCTCCAAACGAAGGTCGGGGTTCTCTTTGAGCAGCTCTTTTGCCGCTTCCCTACCCTGGCCAAGGCGCTGTTCACCATAGGTGTACCAAGCGCCGCTCTTCTTGACTACGCCTGCCTCAACACCCAGGTCAAGAACGCAGCCCTCCTTTGAAACACCCGTGCCATACATGAGGTCAAACTCGGCCTGGCGGAAAGGAGGGGCCACCTTGTTCTTTACAATCTTCGCCCGAACGCGGTTGCCCACAGGCTCATTCTGCCTGTTCTTAAGAGTCTCAATGCGACGCACATCTATACGCACGCTGGCAAAGAACTTCAAGGCCCTACCACCGGTGGTGGTTTCAGGATTGCCAAACATCACGCCAATCTTCTCACGCAGCTGATTAATGAAGATACATGTGGTGTTTGACTTCGACAGAGATCCAGCCAACTTTCTGAGGGCCTGGGACATCAGACGTGCCTGCATGCCCACGCTGGCATCTCCAATTTCTCCCTCAAGCTCCGCCCGGGGAACAAGTGCAGCAACGGAGTCCACCACGATGGCATCAATAGCGTTAGAGCGGACCAGCATGTCGCAAATTTCCAGAGCCTGCTCACCACAATCCGGCTGGGCAATAAGCACCTCATCGATATCCACACCAATACGTGCCGCATAAATGGGGTCAAGGGCGTGCTCTGCGTCAATAAAAGCAACCACGCCACCAAGGGCTTGGGCCTCAGCGAGAATCTGCAGTGCCAAGGTGGTCTTACCACTGGACTCTGGGCCAAATATCTCAATAATCCTACCCCGGGGAACACCGCCAATACCAAGGGCGGCATCAAGAGGAAGCGCACCTGTAGGAATCACGCCTACTTCAAGATGTTGGTCCTCACCAAGCTTCATGATGGAACCCTTGCCGAACTTTTTCTCAATCTGATCCGTCGTGAGCTTAAGTGCGGCGGCCTTATCCTGACTCATATGTACTCCTTTTGCGAGAGGCTGTGTGCAGCATACGCCTTATTATACGAACAACTGTTCTTTCGTCAAGAACAGTTGTTCGTATTTGTCAGTTTGCTGCAATTACGTACTGACTTTCGTCTGCATCACAGCAAACCATGTCAATCTTTCAAATGGATGAGCGGTTTCTTTACTGGTCCTTAGCGCCGTTGCCTCCTGCACCTTGCAGATGCCGCACGCATATGCATGCGGCATCCAACAAACCTGGCGGCAAGACCTATCCGTCTTCTTCCGCAATCACACAGGTTGTCCCGACGTTTCTGTCAGACATCTTGCACAAATCTGCACAAACCTGTTCGACGGTACAAACAAGACCCCATGTCCATGGCTCATTTCGCGCGTTACAGCTGAAAACGCGCAGGAACTAAGCCAGGGCTTGGACCATAGTCTCAAGGGCCTTCTTCACGGTCTGAAGCCTCACGCTCGAGCGATCCCCCTCGAAGTGATACAGGACCGCAGCAGCCTTGCCTGCCGTGCAGCACCCAATCCATACGGTGCCTATAGGCTTGCCCTCAACGGCCCCACCAGGACCTGCGATACCCGTCACCGACACCGCAAGGTCAACGCCAAGTTGCTGGCAGGCTCCTTGGGCCATCTCAAGAGCGGTCTGCTCGCTGACCGCGCCATAGGCTTGAAGGGTTGCACTTTGCACCCCAAGGCGCTCTTCTTTCACCGTATTGGAATAGCTGACAATGCCTCCCGCCACCGCATCAGAAGATCCAGGCACGCTTGTCAAAGCTCCGGAAATCAATCCACCCGTGCAGCTTTCCGCAGTCGCCACCATCACACCCTTGTTCCGCGCCAGGGCCACCACCTTCTCGGCCAATTCATAGGTGGCGGCATCAAACTCGCCTGTGCACATCGTCTCAGCGTCAGTACCTGGCAGGAAGGCGTCACCCAAGAGGGATGCAGCGGCATCGGAAGTTGCGCGAGATGTAGCAAAATCCGTTGTCGTGCGGGATGCGCCAGAAGCGGCGGATCCCTTCGGCTTAAAGCCAATAAGGTGGCGAGCCTTAGAGATATAGTCCACCATGGAAAATACGGTAAGTCCCAAGGCAATAACCATGGTTATCCAGCTGAACCACACCAGCATCTGATAGGCAAGCAGAGAGAAGGACGCCACCAGGGGGCTTTCAAGCACCACAAAGGCCACGATGGCAACCATGGTGAACACGGTCTTGAACTTGCCGTACCAGCTTGCGGCAATGACCTCGCCTTTGCTTGCTGCCACCATGCGAACACCCGAGATGATGAACTCCCGAGCCACAATGATCAGGGCAATCCAGCTCGGCAAGCTCCCAAGCTCCACCAGCACCAGCAAAGCGGCCACCACCAGGATCTTATCCGCCAGGGGATCCATGAATTTGCCCAGGTCGGTGACTTCATTGCGCTTACGGGCCAGATAACCGTCCAACCAGTCCGTACAAGAGATCACCACAAACACCGCCGCAGCAACCCAGGGCTTCCAAGGATCAAGCCATGCCGCACCCATCCATTCCGGCCACGGGCACAGCAGCGCGGCGACAAAGGCGGGAACCAGCGCAATGCGGGTCATGGTGATCACGTTTGACGGAGTCCAGACCTTCTCGTTATCGGCCATCGACAACCTCACCTTCCATCTCATACACCAGGGTGTCGGAAATCTCCACCGAAATCACCTGGCCAGGCTCGCCGGATTCAAGATAGACCACGCCGTCAACCTCAGGACCCTGGCACATGGCTCGGCCGTAGAGTTGGCCGTCCTCCTCACATCCAAGGACCACCACATCCATCACCTGACCGATACGCTGGGCCACCCGCATCTCGCCAATGGAGTCGCACAGGTCCCGAATCTCCTGGGCGCGACTAATAGCCACGTCCTCGTCAATCTGCCCCTCCATCTCGGCAGCAGCGGTCCCCTCCTCCCGAGAATAGGGAAACACACCCACATAGTCCAGTTGAGCCTCCTCCAGAAAATCCAGCAGCATCTCGTGGTCGTGCTGGGTCTCACCAGGAAAGCCCGAGATCAGAGTGGTACGCAGGGTGATGCCCGGCACCGCATCGCGCATGCGCTCAATCAGGGCAAGGTAATCCGCACCGCTTCCCTTCCTGTTCATGGCGCGTATCACCGATGGCGAAGCGTGCTGGAAGGGAACATCCAGGTAGTTGCAGATGTTGTCGTGTCCGGCAATCACCCGCAGCAGTTGGTCCGTGACCCCCTCGGGCTCCATATACATGACCCGAAACCAGGTATCAGGAAATGCCCGGGCAAGGCTGTCAAGAAGCTGGGCGGTATTCAGGGGCGTTTCATAGGTGTCCTGCAAGGCCATCTCAGCTAGAACGCGGGTTTGCTCAGGAGTCTTTCCCCGACGATACTCCCTTCCCCAACAGCCGGTGTCCTGGGCAATAAGGGTGATCTCCCGTACGCCCTCGCTGACGCGCTTGGACACTTCGTCATGAATATCCTGAGCGGTAAAACTGTGATAGCGCCCCCGGATATAGGGTATGGCGCAGAAGCTGCAGAACCTGTCACAGCCGTCGGAAATCTTCACGTAACTAGCGGGGCTCACCGAAAATGGACTGGTCTCAGACACCGGGCCTACGGCCTGCTCGGGAGCCTCCATGCCAAAGAGGCCGCACAGCACCAGGGCGATGTCGTCCTCCTTACTGCAGGGCACGAAGGACTGGGCCTCGGGAAGTTCCGTCTCAAGATCTTGGCCGTATCGAGCGGGCATGCAGCCTGCTACCACCAGTTTTGCATCCCCCTGGACGAAATTGTCCAGGCCGCACACGTCAAAGATGGCCTCGATGGACTCCTCCGTGGCCGCCTGAATAAAGCAGCAGGTGTTTATCACCACGGCATCCGCAGTTTCCGGATCCTCAACCACCTGGAAGCCGCACTGCAGCACTCGGGCGGTCATATTGGCGGAATCCACCTCGTTTTTCGCGCATCCCAGGGTCACGAAGCAGACCCGGGGCATCACCTGTTCTGTCATGGACGGACCTACCGGTAGTTCACGTACTGAAGAGGCTGGCCGTAATCCTTCTCCTTCAGGAAGGAGATGACCGCCTGAAGCTCGTCCCTGGAAGGAGAGCTGACCCGAAGCTGGTCCCCTTCGATGGTGACCTTCACCTTGAACTTCTGGGCCTTAATGTCCTTGGAAATGGAGGAGGCGGTGGGCTTGTCGATGCCCTCGATCACGTCTCCAACAATGCGCACACTCATGCCGGTGGCCGCCTGGGAGTTGCCCCAGCGGATGGCACCCAGGTCAATGCCCCGGCGCAGCAGCTTGGTGTGAAACACGTCGATGACCTGCTTTGCCACAAAATCCGCAGGAGCGGACACCGTCACCTTGCGGGCGGACTTGTCAAGGGAGATATCCGCGCCGGAACCCTTCAGGTCATAGCGCTGGGCTATCTCACGCTTGGTCTGTCCGAAGGCGTTGTCCACCTCCTGCATGTCAACGGTGGATACCACGTCAAAGCTGGAATCTTTTGCCATGATGAGCCTTTCTCTCAGGTGTAGCAAAGCGCCCCGGCTCGCAAGCCGAAGCGCAGAAGTACGAATATAACCTCACGGGAGCGGGTTACGCAGCCGCATCCCCGGTATCGGAGGAGCCGCTGTCAGAACCGTCCTGGCCGCCTGCGTCGGAGCCGGAGTTCCCATCGGACCCAGAGCCGCTATCCCCAAAGGAGGAGTCGGTGCCTGATGCGTTCATGGCCGCGTCGGGATGCATGACCCGCCACTCGGAGAGCACATCGGCAAAGTCAATGCTAGCGCGGCCCACACCATCCCCGTTATCCGTCAGTTCCACGGTGACGCCATCCTGGGTAAGCACCACCCCGTCTGCGGGAGTGACTGCAATCTCAAAGGTGCCCGTCACCTCAACGGAGGTCACGGTGCCCGGCTCAACATCCTTCCCCACCGGATCCGCCCCATCAAGGGAGGTCTCTATATACACAGGGTCCTCACTGGTAACGGTGTAGGTGACCACAGTACGAGTGGGAGGCTCGGGGGCCGTCTGATCTTGGGAGTCAGCCGCGCTACCGGAAACCCCCGTCACGTTAATGGGGGTAGAAGGGGTGTCGGATTTGGATTTGACCAGGGAACTTATGCCCATGACCAACGCCACAATCACCGCGAGCACCACCACGGCGCCAATGATCAAAGGCAGCTTTGAGGCTAGTGCTCCCGATGCGCCGCCTGAAGACCGAGAACCCGCCCGGGAGGCCCGACGCACCAAATCCGTGTCAATACCGGTCATACCCTGGGACACCGGATCGGTGAACTCGAAATCGTCAAACCGCACGTTTGCAGTGCTGCGCTCTCTCAGGCCCTGGCCAGCCGCATTGAAGGAGCCCACATGCTCAACCTCCACATTCTGCCGGCGCCTAGTGCTCCCAGCCGACCCGGGAAGGGCAATAGCGTCAAGGGACCGGTCAAACTCCACGGTCTCCCGAGACATGCTCCTGCCAAGCCGAGAGGCGGAATAGGAGGCGGTTCCGTAGGAGGATGATGCGCTTGACCCCAAAGCTGAACCACCACGAGGGGAAGCTCCCGGACGGGAGGTCACCGTACCACGTGGGGATGTCTGGTAGTTTGCAGGGGGAATGGATCCACTCAGGGCCGCAGACCGGGGCCGTACAGAGGCGGGACGGGTGGAAACCTGACCCCGCCGTGATCCTTGAGACCCAACGCCAGACCCATAGGGACCATTTTGGGATGGCGAAGCGTCCAGCCCGGAAAGGTCTTGAACCCTGTCGGAGCCCTGGATGGTCTGTCGAGCGGCGGACCTGCGGGTTGAAGGGATGTCGATACCCGAAGGCTGCAGGTTCTCACGGGCAGACTGCAGCTGATACTGATACTGAGCATCAAGGTACATGCCCACGATATCGGTGGCGTTCAGCCCCAGGTATCGGGCGTAGGCGTTGATCATGTTGCGAGAATATCCCCGAGGGGGCATCTCGGCGAGATTGGACGCTTCGATAGCCACCAGAATATCGGGGCGAATCCTGATGCGGCGGGCAACGGTTGCCACATCCTCGCCGCTTTGCTCGCGGGCCTGGCGCAGGATGTCGCCGAACTTCCTCTGCTCCACGGGCTTGCCTTTCTACACGTTCCTATCCTGCCGCAGGGTGCCTTAGTAGTCGAAGCCGTCCTGGGACTCGAAGGCTTTCAGGGCCTCAAGCTCCACGGCGTCAACAAGCACGTCTCGGGGTTTGGATCCATTCGGCGGCCCAACGACGCCCTTCTCCTCTAGCATGTCCATGATGCGGCCTGCACGGGCATAGCCTACACTTAATCTCCGCTGGATATTTGAGGTCGATCCCAAACCACTTGAAACTACTATATCTGCAGCCTCCCAAATCAGGGGGTCATCTGCGCTACAGCTGCCCCCCGAGCCATCTGGGTTGGTGGACCCGATGGTCATGACGTTCATGTTGAGAATCTCAGTATGATACTCAGGCTCCCCTTGGGCTTTCAGGTGCTCCACCACCGCAAATATCTCCTCGTTACTCACGCAGCAGCCCTGCAGACGCACCGGCTTTGAGTACTCCGGCTTGGCAAAGAGCATGTCGCCGTGACCGATGAGATTTTCAGCCCCTGGAGTGTCAAGGATAACCCGGGAATCTATGCTTGATGCCACGGACAGGGCGATGCGATTGGTAATGTTGGCCTTAATAAGACCGGTCACGATATTTGCAGAGGGGCGCTGGGTTGCCACAATCAGATGGATGCCGGCGGCGCGGGCAAGCTGGGCAATGCGGCTGATGGAAAGTTCAACCTCCTTGCCCACGTTCATCATCAAGTCCGCCAGCTCGTCAATGACAATGACGATGTAGGGCATCTTCTTACCCTCAGGGCCGTCGCCCTCGCACTGACCCTTGTCCACCTTGGCGTTGTACTCCGAGATGTTTCTGACCCCGTTTTTGGACAGCACTTTCAGCCTGCGCTCCATTTCGGCAACGCCCCAGGCCAGAGCCGCAGCGGCCTCTTTACACTCCGTCACCACCGGCACATAGAGGTGGGGAATGCCGTTATAGGGAGTAAACTCGACTCGCTTCGGGTCAATCATGATAAAGCGGCACTCATCCGGGGTGGTGCGCATGAGGATGGTCATGATCATGGAGTTGATGGCCACGGACTTACCCGAGCCGGTGGTGCCGCCAATCAACAGATGGGGCATCTTGGCCAAATCCGCCACGATGGAATTACCCTCAACATCCTTACCGATGGCCATGAACAGGGGCGCGCCCTTAATGTCTCTGAGCACGTCCCCGAGAAACACCATCTGCCGCTCTTTATTGGGCACTTCGATACCCACGTAGGTGGTTCCGGGAATGGGAGCAAAGATTCGTACCCCCGGCGCGGCAAGGGCCAGGGCAATATCATCCCGCAGCGCCATAAGCCTGCTGACCCTGACGCCGCTGGGAAGCTCAACCTTAAAGAGGGTAACCGTAGGACCTGCCACCCAGCCAACCACGGTGGCCATGATGCCAAAGTCCTCCATGGTGCCCTGAAGATCCTCCGCCGTCTCCCTGAGAACCTCCTCATCCGCTTGCGTCGCCCGCTCGGTACGCTTGATCAGCGACATGGAGGGAAGAATAAAGCCACCCTTCTCCTCCCCATCGCCAAAATCCACCACCGATGAGACCACCTGGGTTTTTGTCTGGGATTGCAGGGCAACAGCAGGGCGAAGCGTCCTGCCCGCCTCTTGGGCGCCCAAACACCGCGTCATAGGACAAGCAGTAGAAGCCAGCTGGGGAGCTTCCTGCTCAGCCGGGGATTGAGCCTGCTGGGAGCGCAGATCCGTTTGCCGCATCTGGGCAAAACCCTGCTCGGCCTGGGGCTCAGTTTGGGACTGGGACTCAGTCTGGAACTGGGACTCAGCCTGAGGATGAGACTCGGCCTGGGGGTCATCCTCCCAGGGCAAGACCACGGTCTTTGCAGCCGAAGCCCTCGTGCGCGATTTCCTGGTTTCAGCCACGACGGGATCCGCGCTCAGGGCAAGGGTTGCCCTAGAGGCAGAGGGCTGCGCTTCCGAAGGGGAATACGACTCCTCCACAATCTGGGCGAACCCGTTTTCCACGGCATTGACCTGGGGGGAAACAAAGCTCTCCCGCTGTTGGGGAGCGTCTGCATCAGGCGAATAGGCGTAATCAGAAGGCCAGTACGTATCCACCCGAGACGGACGGGGACCACCCGCATGGGAAGCAGGCTCCGAGGAGAAGCGGGCGCTCAGGGGCTGTGATGCCCGTACAGGCCTCGACATATCCCGAGGCACCTGGTAATTGGAGGTCCGCCGGGGCCCGGTCACGCTTACTGCAGCAGCCTCGGCAGCGCCCGAGGTTGCTGCGCCAGCAGCTGCAAGGCCAGCCGCGTCCGCCGCAACGCCAGCGGCCACGCCAGCCATGCCGGTGGCCGCAACGCCAGCGGCTACGCCAGCCATGCCGGTGGCCGTTTCGGCTCCTGGGGCATTAGATCCGCCCAAGAACGCAGGCTCCTGGGGCAGGGGCGCCTCAGGTGGTACCGCAAAACTGTCGGCCTTGGCCCTGCGGGCCCTGCGAGACTCATGTTTAATGGGCTCTCCGGAGGTCTTGAACCTGCCAAACAACCCCGAGGCCTCACCTTGCCCACCCTGGTCAGACAAGCCTTCATACCCAGAGCCCATAGAGGGATTCCCTCCGCGGCCCCCCTCATCGGAAGAAGAGGAGGACACGTAAGACCCAGCGGGTCGGGACGTTTCGACATCCGAAGCATAAGCATCGCGACGAGGCCCCGGCGCGGAGCTAGAGCCCAAAGACACGGTAGGAGCAGCGGCAGCCGCCCGCCTGTCTGCATATCCTTGGTCAGAAACGGGCTGTTCAGCGCCACTTTGACCCACACCATCCCCAAGGCTGCCTCGAGATCCAAAGCTCCGAGAGACCCCCGAGCGGTGCACCCGAGGAGTAAAGGATTGGGAGTCCAAACCAAGGCTGTACTGCTCTTCCCGAGCTGCGCGGATCTCCGCCCTGCGGGCGGCTGCAGCAAGACTCTTCTCCTTTGCCCGAGCGATGGTCCCCGACACGGACCATCCGGCAAAAATGAGCCCGATCAGGGCAAACCCCACCATAAGCACCACGCTAATGGCCACGCCCATAAGTTTCAGCAGACACCAGGCAAGCCCAGCGCCCACATACCCGCCCCGAGACATAAGCGCCTCAGGGTCAAAAACCAGATTAGGGTCTGCCTCCGCCCCCGGGGTGAGCACGGCCATGATCACCAGGAAGGCCAGAAGCAGCACGGAAAGCCCGATAGTCACGCTGAAGGTGGACTGGCCGCCCTCGGGCATGAACAGCAGGCACACGGAGATGGCAAGCAGCACCACGGGAAGCACATAGGCCCCAAGGCCGAGACCCTGATGCAGCCAGGAGGACAGGGCGCTTGAAACAACCGCAGAAGGAGAAGTGACCGCCAGGATGAACAGCACCACCGCAACAAGGGCGATGGCCACACCGGTCACATCACGATGCAGCCTGTCATCAAGAAACCGGGAAGGCTCTTCCTCAACAGGCTCCGGCGCAGCCTGACGCCGCCCCTTTGCGGGGGCGTCCTTGAGGGCCACCTTGTCCGACCCTCGAGAGGATGCGGATTTTGCGGGACCTGCCTTGTGCTCAGTTGTGCCTCGAGATGCGCGTGCCACGTGATTCTCCTTATATGCTGCGATTCTGTGGACTGGTGCGTATGGTAAATGGGTACGGGGCTATTTTATATCTCGATGATGGAGCACACCACCACAGGACGCTGTTTAGCCCGCTCCCACACAATTGAGAGCATGGCGTCGCGGCATACCTTCTCAAGCGACGAGCCCGTAGTCCCCTTCTCAAGAGCACGGCGAAGCGCCCCGGACACCACGTCCCGGGCCTCGGAGCGCAGCTCCGTAACGTCGCCTCCCGTGATGCCCCGCATCTCGACCTTGACCTCACCAAGGACCTGCTTGCGCTTGGGGTTGACCGCGGCGGCAATGCTCGCAACACCAAAGTTGGACAGCACCACCCGCTCATCAAGCACGTCACGGGAGGTGTCGCCCACAGACAAGCCGTCAACATAGACGATGCCGCTCTCAACGGGCTCGCCGAAGCGCACCCCGTCAGTGCTCAGCTCAAGGGTGTCGCCGTTCTCGCACATGAAAATGTGGTCAGGGGCAACCCCGGTAGCCTCAGCAAGACGGGCATGGGCCCGCAGATGGGACGCTTCGCCATGCACCGGCATGAAGTTCTTAGGAGACACGATGCTCAGCACCAGCTTCAGCTCCTCGGCACCGGCGTGACCTGAGACGTGGACCATAGCGCGGGATTTGTCGTACACATCGCAGCCGATCTTTGCTAGGGCATTAACGATGCGGGTCACCGCTTTCTCGTTTCCGGGAACGGGGGTAGCGGAGATGATCACCGTATCGCCAGGGTCAATGTCAATGGTGCGATGCTCCCCCGCCGCAATGCGGGCCAGGGCGGACAGGGGCTCTCCCTGAGACCCGGTGCACATGATGACCACTTTCTCAGGAGGCATCTGCTTGAGGTCATAGGCATCAATCAGATCCACATCCTGGATGTTGAGGTAGCCAAGCCTGCGGGCAATGTCCGTGTTCTGGATCATGGAGCGGCCGGTCACCACCACCTTGCGGCCATTTTCCACCGCGGCATCGGCAATCTGCTGCAGGCGGTGAATGTGGCTGGCGAAGCTTGCCACGATAACCCTGCCCTTTGCGCCGCTGATAATCTGACGAAGGGTCTTGCCAACCTCGGACTCAGAAGGGGTGAAGGAAGTCTTGGTGGCGTTGGTGGAATCCGACATCATCAGATCCACCCCAATCTGCCCAAAACGGGACAGGGCGGCAAAGTCCGTGTGCACGCCGTCGATGGGGCTCTGGTCAAGTTTGAAGTCCCCGGTGTGCAGCACATTGCCGGCGGGGCTTTGCAGGAAGATGCCCACCGCACCGGGAATGGAGTGGTTGACCGCAAAGAAGTCAATCACGAAGTTGCCCAGCTTAATCTGGTCTCCGGGATTGATCTGGGCCAGTTTGGCCTTGATGCGGTGCTCGGCGAACTTGCCCTCAATCAGGCCCAGGGTAAGCTTGGTGGCATAAATGGGCACCTTGCGGGACAGATCCTTCATCAGGTAGGGCAAAGCGCCCGTATGGTCCTCATGGCCGTGGGTGATAAGGATACCCTTGAGGCGGTCCTCGTTCTCAAGGACGTAGGTGTAATCGGGCAGGATCAGATCCACACCGGGGTGGTTGTCATCGGGAAACATCAGGCCGCTGTCCACCAGAATCATGTCGTCCCCGCACTCGAAGACGGTCATGTTCTTGCCGATGGCGTCAAGGCCGCCAAGGGGAATCACCTTCAAGGTGGCGCCGGGACGCTTGCGCACGGTGCCGGCGGTCGAGGCCGCGGTGCGCTTGGAGCGAGTCCGGGGGCGGGAGTATTCCTCCGAGGAGGCCTCCCCATCCTCTACCGGGGTGATCTTGGGGCGCTTGTGCTCGAGCTCCACGTGCTTGAGCTTGGCGGTAGATGCCTTAGAGGCACCCTTCCTGGGGCTGCGGCGCCGAGAAGAAGCCCCGGATGCAGTCTTATCCGCACCGGCCTTTGAAGCCTTATCCCCTCCAGCAGCCGTCGTGGCCTCTGCAGCCTGCTTTGAGGAGCCGTTGCGAGAGGCGGGATGGGAGGACTTGGAAGATTTTGAGGTTGCGGGCTGCGAGGAGGCAGCCGAAGTGCCGGCGCGATGGGCGTCGGCGGCAGAGGCGGCGGATGCGCCGGTATTGTGCTGAGCCAAGGTGGGGTACTCCTAACCGATTCACGTTGATACAGATACAGACACGTCGGAACACCCCACCCTCAATTGCCGGCGATATGAGATCGCGCAGCGGCGGCTTTCGGGGACCTCCGACGAAACAACCGATGAAATACTGCGATGACCAGGCGAAACGTACCTACCTGCACCGCCTAACAGGCGCTGGATTGACAGCGCATCGGACAATTCAAACGATTATTGTATCCCATTTGGCCCATATGACCAAATGGCCAACTAGAAATACACCACTTACAGGTTGCGAGCTATCTCCTCAAGGCGCCTGACCCGATGATAGACCGCGCTTTTTGACAGGGGCGGTTTGGCCTTTTCGCCAAGCTCTTTCAAAGTTGCCTCGGGGTAGGTGCACCGAAGCCTGATGAATTCCTGCAGCCCTGGGGGGAGCTGGGAGAGCCTGCCGGATTCCACGATCTTGCGGATGGAGGCAATCTGGTCCATGGCGGCGGCGGTGGTCTTCTCCTGGTTGGCCATCTCAAAGTTGACCTGTCGGTTGATATCGGAGCGCACGCTTTTAAGCACCCGCTCGTTTTCCATTGCCAGGGCGCACTGGTGTGCGCCGGTCAGGGCAAGAAACTCGCAGATGGCAGTGCCGCCCTTCATATAGACGATATAGGAGTTGCGCCTGCGGGTCACATGGGCGCCCACCCCGAACTCCTCCATAAGGGCAACCAGGTCCTCGGCAAGACGCTCCCCCTCCACGGTGATCTCAAAGTGGAAGTCCCCTTTGGGATCTGCGATAAACCCGCTGCCCAAAAAGGCGCCCCGCAGGTACGCCGCCCTGCAGCAGGTCTTTTGCACCAGACGTTGGTCGATGCCCATCTCAATACCCAGTCCGCCAAGGATTCCCAAATCCTCCAGGGCCGCCTGCAGCCCCTTCTGGTCCGGCACTGCAATCAGGTAGTTCAGGCTCTTGTGCAGCACGTTTCGCCTGACCGTGACCTCGGTCTCAAGGGAGTAGATGCTGTGCAAACACCTGACCACCAAACGGGCGGCGGAGGATATCTCCGTGGCAATCTCAAGGCCGTATTTCCCCTGGCCGGAAAGAAGCAGGGTGCCCTCTATGCGGGCAAGGGCCGCAAGGGTTACCCGGTCGCAATGGCTGCAGCCGGGGTCTACGCGGGTGAGTTCGTCTTTGACCTGAGAGGTGAAGGACATCGCGGCTCCTTGGGAAAACTATCCGCCTACAGCGCCCGAGACAGGCGCACCACACTACGGAACGCATCCCGCAGCGCAGTGGGATTATGCCAGGTGGGACGCTTTGGGTCTACAAGATCACGGACCAGAAGCACCGTGCCCGACTCCCGGATTATCTGGGATTCCTCGAAACTGGTGGTTACGGGCCTGACTGCGCTCGCAGGGGGCAAAGCGGCATCCGCAGGCTGCACGGCATCGGGGCATTGGGGCCTGAGCACCTCAGGGCAATGCAGGAGCATATAGTCCACCAGGCCCTCCATACCATGGGAACACAGGGCTTGATAGTGCTCAAGGGCGCTCATACCTCGGGTTTCCCCCTGCATGTCCGCAAGGGAGCATACGAACACCGTGGCACCCTTTGAGGCCCGAATTGCCTCTACCACCCCGGGCACCAACAGGTTTGGGATGATGGAGGTAAACAAGCTTCCCGGACCAAGAACAATCAGATCCGCCTCCCGTATGGCGTCAAGGGCGGGCTGGTAGGCCACCACCCCATCGCCAGACTCCAGCCACACCCGTCTAAGGGCCACGGGTGAGGAGCCGCATGTGGCCTGGCCCTGCAGGTGGTTGCCCAGCTTGTCCTCGGCGCACAGGGTCACGTTGCCCAAAGTGGAGGGATACACGTGGCCTGCCGTCCCTAAGATGCGCTCGCACACGGCAATCGCCTCGGGGAAGGACCCGGTGGCGTCCTCAAGGGCAGAAAGCATCAGGTTTCCTAGGGAGTGGTTGTCCGCAAAAGAGAACCGGTACTTAAAGGCCTTGGTCAGGGGGTCTTGGGTGTCGGCCATGGCCACCAGGCACTTGCGAATGTCTCCCGGGGTGGTCACCCCCGCGGACCTGCGCAGAATTCCCGTGGAGCCTCCGTCGTCCGCCATGGCAACCACGGCGCAGACCTGGGCCTCAAGAGTCAGCAGGGTTCTGATGGACACCGGGGCCCCCGTGCCGCCCCCGATGACCACCGCCTTGATGGGCGCCGCGGTCTCGTGCATTTCGTCAGGGGTCACCTGCTCATGGAGCTCCTGGAAGGCCGCCTCAGGGGTAAGGTCAAGATGGAAGGGGCGTCCATCCTGCTCGAATGCCGCCTCCATTACCGATCCCCCTTTTCCTGCCGTGGGGCAAGGTGCTTGTAGGCCTTTGACACGTCCCTATGGGTGACGCTGACCCGATAGGCCTTGGACTTGAGATAGTCTCCGGTGTTCTCCGCGATGGCCACGCTGCGGTGCTGCCCGCCAGTGCAGCCCACCGCAATGGCGAGCTGCTGCTTGCCCTCCTTGATGTAGCCGGGAATCACCACGTCAAGCAGGTCGCGCCATCGGGAGGTGAACTCGGCGGTCTCGTCCTTAAACAGCACGAAATCCCTGACCGCGTCGTCAAGGCCAGTCAGATCCCGCAGCTCAGGATCGTAGTAGGGATTGGGCAAAAACCGCACGTCAATCACGATATCCGCGTCAAGGGGGGCGCCGTACTTGAACCCGAAGGAGTACACGGTAATGGACAGCCCGTCCCTATCCGCATTCGAGGCGTACAGGTCGCGGACCCGGGTGCGCAGCTGCATGGGCATAAGCCCGGTGGTATCAATCACATCGTCGGCGGATTTGCGCAGGTCAAACAGGAGAGCCCGCTCCGCTTCGATACCCTGGGCAATGGTCATGCCCTCATCGCACATGGGGTG
>JAQXQN010000181.1 GCA_029101185.1 Eggerthellales bacterium
AAGCAACAGGGTCCGCCGCGATTATCCTATCTAATAGATAGTCTTTTACCTGGTTATTTGCATATAGTATGCACCTTTGCCCATGTTGTACCCAGAGTCCTACCTGATTGTCATATATGACAGTGCACTGTCCTATGCGCATGACACATCTCCCCCGACCTTCTCAGGCCTTTCTCGGCTTTGTCCCACACCCCAATAACCCCTAAAGCCCCCGCCCCAAGACACCTTCCAAGCCGTATAATTCCCCCATGAGCGCACGCTTCGACACCACATCCCTCGTGTCCCAACTGGGGCTTGGCTGCTACTGGGCCTGGGTGGCCCTGGCGTTTTACAGCAACGCATCCATGATCGGCGCCAAGGACCCGGGCTTTTGGGTTGAGAGCATCTGGCAGTACTCCACCCTCTTCCACGGCATCGCCCTGGTGGCCTTCGCCCTGTGCGCCCACAGAATTGCAAGCCTTCTGAACAGGCCTTGGATGCCATGGGTGTCCGCCGCAGGCCTGGCTGGAGGCATGGTTGGATTCGTGGGCCTGTTTATGCTGTCCGAGGGTTTTGGGGAGACCACCGCCCTTGCCCAGACCCCGTTGCTCTTCGGGCCGGCGGTGGTGCTTGACGCCCTGGTCGTGGGGCTGTCCTCCGGCGTCCTGTTCCTCCTGTGGGCCCAGGCCTTCACTCGGCTAGCGCCTGTCTGCGCCGTAGGGTCCTCCATTGTGGGATGCCTGATTGGTCTGATCCTCTACTTTGTGTTCTACGATTTCCCCATGACAGGGGTGGGTACCCTTGCCTGCATCTGTCTTCCGCTCATTTCCGCTTGCTGCCTGCGGTTTCTCATCACTCATGACCTGATTGCCCTAGGAATGCCAGCTGGCGAAGCGCCCTGGGCTGGCGTTGGGTCCCGGGAACCCGGGGTTGCCGCTGCCCCGGACACCCCGCATCCCGCCGACGTTCCACAGCCCGCCACCTCTCCGCTGGCCGCCCGAGAGAAGACTCCCCGCGTCGCCGACGTGGTGGTGCTCACCTCCTGCCTGTTCGCCTTCGCCTTCGGAGGGGAACTCCTGCGGGCCTTCTCCCTGTCCCTCTCCAACAGCTCCATCAACGTTATGGGCGCCTTCTACCTGCTAGGCGGAATCATCGGCATCAGCCTGCTGCTTGCCTATTGGCTCAAACCCGCCCAGGACGCTTCGCCCCGATTCATCACCATGCAGGTGGTGCGCATGACCCTGGTGGCCATGGCCGCCGCGTTTGTGGCGATTCCCCTGGTCAGCAACTACTCAATCTCCCTGGGATACGGTCTTTTCGGCGCGGGGTTCTGGTGCTTCAGGATCATATCGTGGGTCTACTGCCTGCTGTTCTGCTGGAGGTTTGCCACCAACCCGCTGCGGGCCTTCGGCATCCTGGATGCAGCCTTCGCCTTTTCGGTGATACTGTGTGGCCCCGTCTCTGACCTGCTGCTTTCCCGCATGACCCCGGAGGGAGGACCGCTCCTGACCGTAGCGCTGGCCATCGCTGTGGTGCTTATGTTCATCTCCATGTTCGTGCTGTACAACCGCCAGTCCACCACCGTATTCAACCACCAGGAGAGCCTCCTTGCCCAAGGGCCCGCCATCCAAGGGCCCGCCGCCCATGCGTTCTGGACCGTGGCGCCCCACGAGAACGCCCAGCAGGAAACCTCGGCAGTCCCCCTGGCAAGCACCCCGCCATCCACCCCGGCCAATCTTCCCGAGCTCTTTGACCGCAAAGTTGCCGCCGTGGCAGTTCAATTTGGTCTGACGGAGCGGGAGGCCCAGGTGGTCAGCCTTATGGCCCAAGGTCGCACCTTGCCCTACATCCAGGAGGCACTCTACATATCCGCAGGTACCGCTCAGACCCACTCCCGACATATCTACAAGAAGATGTCCATCCATTCGCGGCAAGAGCTCATTGACATCGTGGCCCAGACAGCGCCGGATTGCGCCGAGGTCGTGGTCCAGGACGCTTCGATATCTGAAAAATAAGGCTCTCATCTGGGTAAACCAAATATCCCATGATTCATATGATGGCAAATCATATGCTTTCACACCCAAGGAGCCTCCAATTCTCACGTAGGATTTCCCCCATCAAAGGCCCCCTTGCAGGGCCGCAACCACAAGGAACACGGAGGGAATCATGGAAAAGCTTACCCGCAGGTCATTCATCACCGGCAGCGCTGTTGTAGCAGGCGTCACCGCACTGGGCCTCGCTGGCTGCGGCACCTCGGACGCAGGCCAAGCCCAAGATCAGACCAGCACCCAATCCGAGCCGGACGGCAACGGAACCCAGACCGCCCCTGCACAAACCGACGGTACCGTGGACTATCGCCAATTTGCCATCGAGCCGGTTAACGTGGCCGACGCCGGCGCCCCCGTCAAGGAGTGCGACTACCTGGTCATCGGCGCGGGCAACTGCGGCATGATGTCCGCCGCTGCTGCGGGCCAGCTTGGGCTGAAGGTCATCGTCCTTGAAAAGGCCAACGTCACCTCTGGCTCCTCCGTAGGCACCGAGGTCACCCAGGCCTACAACGATTGCAAGATCCTCCAGGAATGCGTCAACGACCCCAACGTAATCAACGTCTCTCAGGAAACCGGCACCTATCAGGAGATTTACACCTACCTGATGATGCACACCTCCTGGCAGTCAAACGCTGAACTGGTGTCTAACTTCGTCAAGAACAACCATTGCGCCCATGACCTGCTCTATGCCAACGGCGGCTATCCCATGATGCTGCTGCCCTCCCTTGATGCCCCCACCAATGGCATCATGTACGAGGGCCAGGGCGAAGGAGCCCACCAGATCATGGAGCAGACAGCCCTTGCAGGCGGCGCAGAGATTTTGCTGGAGTCCCCCGCAACCCGCTTGGTGGTGGACGATTCCGGAGCCGTGGTGGGTGCTATGGCAACCATTGATGGCGTCGAAGCGTACGTTGCCGCCAAGGCCACCTTTGTCGGCACCGGCGGATTCTCCGGCAACGTGGACATGGGCCGGGCATTCATCCCCTGGTACGACATTGCCGTAAAGCGCGACGCCCACATCCCCCACGACGGCGACGGCATCCGCATGCTCTTTGGCATTGGCGCCGTGCCCTCCGACATGCAGCGCGCCCAGCCGGCCGCTTGCAGCGTTCCCGGCGTGGCCTGGGACACCGCCATTGACCGCGCAGCCCGTGAGCCCTACCTGTGGGTTGGAGAGAGTGGAGACCGCTGCGGCAACGAAAAGTGGAACGTGATGGACAATATGTACGGAGCCGCCGTGAGGGAGCCCAACCACTTCATGTTCAACATCATCGACACCGCCGCCGCCGAGCGCATGCAGACTGAACCCCTGTTCACCAACGCCCGCACCGTCCTTGGGTCCAACGACCCCGATCCTGCCATGATTGATGAGCTGGAAAAGGGCGTCGCCTCCGGAGACGTCTACAAGGGGGAGACCATCGAGGAGCTTGCCGCCGCCGCAGGCATCGATCCCGCTCGTCTTGTTGCAACTGTCGAAGCGTACAACGCCGCCTGCGATGCAGGACAAGACGACGTGTTCTGGAAGCCCGCCGATTACCTGTTCCCCATCAAGAAGGCGCCCTTCTACGCCTTCAAGCTGGTCCCCTCCTGGTACTCCACCCTCAACGGCGTGCGCATCAACGGCAACACCCAGGTTGTTGACGCCGCAGGCCTGCCAATTCCCGGCATCTATGCAGGTGGACTTGACTCTGGCGAGTTCTACAAGTACGACTACAATCACGGTTTCTCCGGCGGCTGCTCCGGCTACTCTTACTTCACTGGATACTTTGCCGCACAGCAGGCCAAGGCCTACATCGACAGCCTGTAAAGAGACGGCTTGAAACAAACGTGGCCCCTGACGGATTTGTGTCCGCCAGGGGCCACGGGTTTTATGCGTTGCGAAACAGGCGTACTTCGGATTAGAACTCCGCCTTGGTCTCGCAGTACTCGCAGCGGTACACCTTCTCAGCCCGGTTGGTCAGCCTAAAGCACTGGTCCAACTCCTGCTCGATGGTGGTGATGCAGCGGGGGTTCTTGCACTTCACCACGTTGACCAGCCGCTCAGGCAGGGCCAGGGTCAGCTTCTCCACGCATTTGGAGTCCCGGATGACGCTGACGGTGACGTCCGGGTCCACGAACCCGATCACGTCCAAGTCCAACTCTATGTCCGCGTCGATCTTCATGATGTCCTTGCGGCCCATCTTGCTCGAGGCACAGTTGGTGATCAGCGCCACGGGGATATCCGTACCAGCAAGGCCCAAGAGTCGGTAAATCTCCATGCTCTTGCCTGCGGTGATGTGGTCGATTACATAGCCGTTCGAGATTGAATCGATGTTCACAGCGTTCCAGCCTCCTTCAGAAGCTTGAGAATCAGGGCGGCGCGGATGTACTTGCCGTTGAGGACCTGCCTGAAGTAGCAGGCCCGGGGGTCGTCGTCGATGGCAACGGAAATCTCATTGACGCGGGGCAGTGGGTGCATGATGATCAGGTCCTGCTTGGCATCAGTGAGCTTTTCCGGGGTAAGGATATAGCTGTCCTTCAGGCGCAGGTAGTCCTCCTCATTGAAGAATCGCTCCCGCTGCACCCGGGTCATGTAGAGCACATCAAGCTCGGCCATATGCTCTGAGAGGTCCGTGGTCTCCACATAGGGAACGCCGGCGGCGTCGAGGGCCTCCTCCTTCACGTAACTTGGGACTTTAAGCTCCTCAGGGCTGATAAGCACAAACCGGACCCCCTCGTAGCGGCACAGGGCATTAATCAGGGAGTGTACCGTGCGACCGAACTTCAAATCCCCGCACAGGCCGATGGTCAGATCGCTGAAACGCCCCTTCTCGCGAGCGATGGTCAGCAAGTCGGTGAGGGTCTGGGTAGGATGGCAGTGGCCACCGTCCCCGCCGTTCATCACCGGTACGCCAGTGGCGCGGGAGGCCACAAGAGCGGCGCCCTCCTTGGGATGACGCATGGCGATGATATCGGAGTAGCAGCTCACGGTCTTGATGGTGTCTGCAATACTCTCGCCTTTTGCCGCGCTGGAGTTGGCCGCGCTTGCCACGGTGATCACGTTGCCGCCGAGCAGATACATGGCCGCCTCAAAGCTCATGCGAGTTCGGGTAGACGGTTCGTAGAACAGGGTGGCTAGAGTCTTACCACGGCAGGCCTCCGCATACGCGGATGGGTTGGCGATGATGTCTCTGGCGCTGTCTATGAGCTCGTCAATCTCTTGGGTGGACAGGTCGAGGATGTCAATGATTGTCCTCACATTTCCCATACGGGTTCCTCCGCTCTCCATAATGGTGCATGCGTAGCGGATTATAAGCCACTAACCCTTGCGATGGTTCTGGCTTTTGGCGAACTTTCGTGCGTTCCTCATTCCACCCACATCCTTAAACAGACGCTGCATTTTGACGCTTTCAATCTCTTTACTGCTCATTCCGTCATAGGAGGATTCAAGACGCAATTTCTGATAACTCTCAAGACGACGCAGGTCAAGTTCGCCACGCTCTAGCGCAGCACGCACTGCACATCCAGGCTCTGACGTATGGGTGCAGTTGGCAAACCGACACTCCCTGGATAGTTCGTCAATATCCCCAAAAGACATGGCGAGATCAGGGTTTTCCGCCCCCATCTCCCGCATTCCCGGAGTGTCAATCAGCACGCCTCCAAGGGGGCATGAATACATTTCCCGAGCGGTAGTGGTATGCCTGCCCTTGTCGTTCCTGCCAATCTCTTGGGTGGCAAGCTCCCCTGCAGCAAGCAGCAAATTGATGAGCGTGGACTTTCCCACGCAAGAAGACCCAATAAACGCGCAGGTCTGGCCAGCGGTGATATAGGGGGCGAACTGCTGGACAACGTTGCTGTCCCGGTTGGACACAGCCAGCACATCGCAGAAGGGGGCAACCTCTCTCACCTGGTCAACGGCCTGGTTCACATCCTGGGTCACAAGCCATAGACGAGCAAGGCACCCCGCCTGGGATGCCTTGCTCGAAGGGTCGAATCTCATTGGCCTTGTCCAGAAGACCTGAAGCCGCACACCTTCAACGCGCTACTAGAGGGAATCCTTACGCCTGCGGCCAGAAACCGCTGCCGCCGCGATGCAAGCCCCTGCCAGGACCGTCACGCCCACCAGGGGAAGAACCTGCAGCGAGTCATTCGTGCGAGCCAAAGTATTCACCGGCTTGCCCGTAGAAGCAGGGGCGTCGGTCTCCCGAACAGGCTCGGTGACGGAATCATCCACGGGCTCGTCGGAAGGGCCTTCCTCAACCTCTCCGTCTTCCTCAGGGGGAGGACCAGGCATGGGCTCATGAACGTCCTCTTCCTCTATGTAGCCAGGGGCCTCAACCTCGCCGGGGCCGCCGGGCTCACCGGAGCCGCCGGGCTGACCCGGGGTGTCGGATCCGCCGGGCTCATCGGAGCCGCCGGGGCCATCGGGTGTGATGGGTTCACCAGGCAGGCTCGGGTCATCTTCGTCAGGACTCTGAGGACCAGCGGGCTTCTTATAAGTCATGGTAAATGTAATGGATGCACCGCTCACGGACACAGAGGCAGGAACATACCCGCCAGTGGCAAAGAAGGACCATGCGCTATGGTCATCAAAGGAGATGAAGCCGCTTTCAACGGTCATACCGGCGGCAAAGGCCCCTTCGCCAGAAATGAAAGTCGCATTGGCAATGTTGCCCTGACCAAAGCCGT
>JAQXQN010000182.1 GCA_029101185.1 Eggerthellales bacterium
CACTAGCGCATATTATCAATCATGCATTAGGCCGATGCGCGAGGGGAGGCGTCGGCACGCGCCGCGCATGGTTGCAAACGTGCCGTCAGGAGCGCGGTCTGACGCCTCGCGTATACAGTACAAGAGGAGGAGAAATGTCAGAAGGAATCCTGCAGCGCGACGTATCGCGGCGCAACTTCCTGAAGGGCTCCGCCGCCGGTGCATTCGCTCTGGCAGCGGGGACGGGGATGACATCCTGCAGCGGATGGCTCGCCGAGACTGACGTGGACGAGGGCTCGGGAGAGCGAACCGCGTACTTGTGCCACCAGTTCCACTGTCTGAGCGGATGCAGCTTGCAGTGCACCATCCGAGACGAGCGTCTGGTGCTCGTCGAGCCCAACGACAACATCGCCGACGAGAAGCACCACAACATCTGCCTGCGCGGTATCGGCGAGGTCCAGCACGTGTACTCCGCCGACCGCATCCAGACCCCTCTCAAGCGGGTGGGAGAGCGCGGCGAAGGCAAGTTCGTCCAGATCAGCTGGGACGAGGCCATCCAGACCATTGCGGATGCCATCAAGGAGTCCCAGTCAAAGTACGGTGAGGGGTCGGTCTTTATCAGGAAGTCCACCGAGGCCTCCATTGACTTCGACTTCCTCAGCCAGATTCTCCACGCCGATCAGGGCGGCAACTGGGGCCTGGACCGTGGGTCCGCCAATGGCACCACTCCCATTCTGGGTGCGTTTACATACTGCCCCACCCGCTCCATCTGGGAGTTCAAGGACGCGGCCACCATCATAGAACTTGGGCACAACCCCCTGGAGTCCGCCATCTGCTGGGCTCGCGCCCTCATGGACGCCAAGGAGGCGGGCACCTACATCGTTTGCGTGGACCCGCGCTTCTCCGGAACTGCGTCCAAGGCCGATCAGTGGCTACCGGTCAACCCTGGCACCGATGCCGCCCTGGTGCAGGGTATGATTCGCGCCATCGTGGACAACGGCTGGTACGACGAAGAGTTCATCGCCGCCAACACTTCTGCGGGATGGCTTGTGGATACCCAGACGGGCGAGGTCCTCAGGGACGAGGAGCAGGAGTGCCCCAATCCCTACTTCACGGGAGAGATGATTAAGAAGCCCTACGTCATCGATTCCGTTACCGGACAGAAGACCCTCTACGACGCTGAGGGCGTTGCGCCCGCCATCACCGGCACCTACCAGCTGGACGGCAAAACGTATACCACCCAGTGGGAGCTGATGAAGAAGTGGATCTCCGGTGTGGAGCTTGACTGGGCTGCTGAGAAGTCCGGCATTGACGCCCAGGTCATCACGGAACTGGCGGATCGCTATGCCAATAACGGCCCTGCAATCATTGACTTTGGGCTGGGCGGCCCCGACAAGTACACCAACGCCGATGTCCTGGGCCACTCCATGGCCATCCTATGCGCTATCACCGGCAACTTTGGCAAGAAGGGTGCCGGGTTTGGCTTCTACGGAGGCGTGGGCGCAGACGAGCCCTACTCCACCTTGGGATGGTGGGCGCTTCCCGAGGACTGTGGCTACGGGGACAGCGGAATCGGAATGTACGACTTCCCCTACGTGGAGAACAATATCCATTGCGCCGTCACCTTCGGTGATGCCTTCACCCTTGAGGCTGGCAATGCCAACGTTATGCTGGAATGGGTCAAGGGTCTGGACTTCTTCGCCCAGATTGACATCTACCACTCCAGTTCCATCGACTATGCCGACATTGTGCTTCCCGCCTGCAGCAAGTTCGAGTGCGAGGAGAACGTCCGCCACGTCAGGGACAGCCACGGATTTGTCTCCCTGGCCAGCGGTATGCTTCAGCCCCTGTTCGAGTCCAAGTCCGACCTGCAGATTGAGCGGCTGCTGTGCGCACAGTTCGGCAAGGAAGGCCTTCTGCCCGAGACCTACGAGGAGTTGGCCCGCACCAAGTTGGAGGGCCTGAAGGCCCCCGAGTCCACCATGAAGGACGTGACCTTCGAGAGCCTGCTCGAGACCGGCGTCGCTATGATCCCCGGTACCGAGAATTGGTTCCCGGACGGTTACGCGGACCAGGTCTACGGCACCTCTTCCACCAAGATCGAGCTCTACACCGAGCAGCTGATCGACCAAGGCCACGCGTGGCCTGTCTACGAGGAGGCCAACGAGGCCTTCGAGGGCAATCCCTTGAAGGAGACCTACCCGCTCTATTTCACCCAGGGCAAGACCCGCTACCGCATTCACGCGTACTATTCCGCGAGCCAGTGGTTCGCCGAGAACTACGAGCCCTGTGTGAACATCAGCCCGGTGGACGCCGAAGCCCGCGGCATTTCCAACAACGACGAGGTCCGGGTCTTCAACGATCGTGGATCCTTCGTCTGCACTGCCCGGGTAAACGAGAGCCTCAAGCCCGGCGTGTTGTTCATGGCTGAGACCACCTATACCAGCAAGTATATAGATGGCTTCCTGCAAAACGTCACCAACGACGCGCGCAACGAGCGCTGCTACGTGATGCTGCACGGACCTCAGATCCCCTATAACGACACCCTGGTTCAGGTTGAGAAAGCGTAGGTGAACGAAGATGACCAAGCTCGGAATAGTAATCGACAAAACCCGCTGCATCGGCTGCCAGACCTGCGCCTACGCTTGCAAGATGCAGAACAACGTGCCCAACGGGATGCGCTGGAACCGCGTCATCACCCAGGGGTGCGACATCGAAGACGGCGCT
>JAQXQN010000183.1 GCA_029101185.1 Eggerthellales bacterium
GGCGGCCTACGGCATCCTGATGTACGTGGGGATGATTTTCTCGGCGGTGCTCATGGGCTACAACATGGGCGTCTCGCCGCTGATGAGCTTTCAACACGGGGCTCGCAATAACAACGAGAAGCGAAGCCTGTTCAGAAAGAGCCTGCTTATCACCGCGTTCTTTGGTGGGGCTATGTGCGTCTCCGCGGAGCTGGCGGCACCGCTGATCGCGTGGGCCTACGGCGGCTACGACCCAGAGTTTTGCCAGCTGATCATCCATGCTACCAGACTGTATATGACCTGCATGCTGATTACCGGGTTCAACTTCTATGCGTCGGCGCTGTTTACCTCATTGGGAAACGGCGTGGTATCCGCCATAATCTCCTTTGTACGTACCCTGGTATGCGAGTGCGGGTGCGTGCTGGTTCTGCCCCTGTTCCTGGGAGTGGATGGCGTCTGGGTGTCCTTTACCGTTGCAGAAACCCTTACCCTGATTATGAGCGCTTCTTTCGTGGTAGCGTTGGGGAAGCATTACCGGCTGTTCAAGGTGCATGAGGATTAAGGACGAGTTTACTTGAACGAAGTTGAATTCACTCACGCAAAAGAGGCGGCAAAGGTGGCGGACATCCTTGGCGAAACGTCCCTTGCCGGCGCTCCTAGGGCGTATAAGCCAACGGCTGGCTTTGCCGTGGCGGTGCTGGCTCTGTTCTTCATCGGGCAATCCGCCTTTGTGATCAACCCGGCAATGGATGGCCTGTATGCACAGTTCGACAGCCTGCCGATATCAACGGTATCGCTGATTTCCACCATGGTGTCGCTGGCCATGGTGCCCTCGTCTCTGATGGCAGGCGCCCTTGCGGGTAAGCGGGTCTCGTATCGGACCCTGGCGGTTGTGGGTGCGGCCTGCGTTGCTTTTGGTGGTGCGGCGGCCTATCTGGTATCCGAGCGGTTTGTGTTGCTGGTGGTGTCTAGGTTTTTCGTGGGCTTCGGGATTGGTCTGACTATGCCCCTGGGAAGCGCTCTGATCATGCAGGCTTATTCCGGCCACAAGAGCGCCCTCATGAACGGCCTTGCCATGGCTATCAACAACATCGCCGGCATCTTCTTCCAGATCAGCTCAGGCGTGTTGGTGATGCAGGGGGTTAAGTACTGCTGGCTTTTGTATCTGGTGGTTCTGGTTCCGTTGGTGCTTGCCCTGGTGTGCATCCAAGATCCCGGCGAAGCGCCCAAGGCGGTTTCCTCTGCTCCGGCCAAGGAGAAACTGCCTACCCATGTGTGGACCTTCTGTCTTGCCGGCATGGCGTCCTTTGCCTGCATCTCCTGCGAGATGCTGCAGATGTCAACCCTGGTGGTGTCCCAGGGCTGGGGAGATGCGGCGCTCTCCGGCCTGATCGTGTCCTTCATGTCCGTGGGAGGCCTGGTTGCGGGGCTGATCTTTGGCCTGGTGTATAGGCGCTTTGGTCGTAGGTGGACCATCCCGGTTGCCTTGGGCCTTATCTCGCTGGCCATCCTTTTTGCGGCCGCAGCTCCGTCGGTGGTGTTTTTGTTCGTGTCTGCGTTGATGCTTGGAATGGGCATGTCCATTCTCTACCCTGCGGTGATTCAAGACTTTGGTGAAACCACCGGTCCGGCCAACGTGGCTTTTGCCACTGGACTGTGGGTGGCTCTGTACAACGGCGGCGGTTTCTTGAGCACTCCGTTGATTGCTGCGGTCACGGGGGTGTTTGCCAGCTCGGAACCCAGGCTGATTCTTGGGGTTGCTGGTGTGCTTATGGTTGTGATTTCTGTAATCTGGACAACAGGGATGAGCGGGCTCAGCCGCAAGGCTTAAAGGCTTGTAGCATCCGGACCTCTTCGTCAGACAGGGGCCTGCTTTGACCCTCCTGTAGGGACGGATCCAAAGAGATTGGTCCCATATGGATGCGCTGCAGGTGCACCACCTTGTTGCCCACTGCTTCAAACATGCGCTTGACCTGGTGATACCTTCCCTCATGCAGGGTAACTTGAGCCAGGCGGGGGTTGGCTGGGTCTGGCTGCTCAAGCAATGCGGGCAGGGTGGGGGCGTCATCCCCGATGTCAAGGCCCTCCGCGAACGCCTGCGCATCTTGAGGGCCAAGGGGGTCTCGCAGGGTTGCCAGGTATATCTTATCCACATGCTTGTTGGGGGCGAGCAGCCTGTGCGCTAGCTGGCCGTCGTTGGTGATGATCAGCAGTCCGGTGGTGTCTTTGTCCAGCCTGCCAACGGGAAACAGATCCTTGCGCTGGGCCTGGGGAAGAAGGTCAAGGACGGTGGCCTGGCTGGAATCCGTGGTGGCCGATATTGCCCCTGCGGGCTTGTTGAGCATCCAGTATTCATACCTTGCGTATCCCACCGGCTTCCCGTCAAGGGCGACCTGGTGAAGCTGGGTGTCGACCTTGCGTTCCGGCTTGCGCTCGCAAACGCCGTCAACGCTGATGCGGCCCTGTTTGATGAGGGCCTTTACCTCGGTTCTGGTTCCGATGCTCATGTCGGCCAGGTATTTGTCCAATCGTAGCAGCATGGGGCTCCTTGCATGGGAGGGAGGTGGGCGGTTGGCGGGACGCTTTCGGGCGAGGCCGCCTTGCGGGTAGCGGCTTTCAGGCGAGGCCGCCTTGCGGGAAGCACGCTTCGACAGATTGTGCATTATCCCATGAGATGGCCTATCCTGGGGCAATCCCATAAGAATCCCCCGATGACAATGGTATATTTAGCGGCTACGAATAGACGTGATCAATCCGCGCCACGCTGCCGTTTGGGCAGGCAGAGCGGGGGTCTGAAAGGATTTCATCATGAAGATCGTGTACAAGGACGGCCTGGTAGACGAGTGTCCCGAGAATCTGGAGCTTGAGGTCATCCGTCACAGCGCCGCTCACATTTTGGCTCAGGCGGTCAAGCGCCTCTACCCTCAGGCTGATTTCGGGTACGGCCCCGCTACGGAAAAGGGCTTCCATTACGACATTGACATGGGGGACGTGAAGCTCTCCGAGGATGACCTGCCTGCCATTGAGGAAGAGATGCGCCGTATCGTCAAGGAGAATCTGCCTATCAAGCCGTTCATCCTGCCTCGGCCCGAAGCCATCGCCCTGATGGAGGAGCGTGGCGAAAAGTACAAGGTTGAGCACATTGGGGACCTGCCTGAGGATGCGCAGATCAGCTTCTATCAGCAGGGGGAGTACGTGGACATGTGCACCGGCCCTCATCTGCGCTACACCAAGGCCCTGAAAGCCTTCAAACTGACCAGCATTTCTGGCGCCTACTGGAAGAACAACGCCGAGAACAAGATGCTCACCCGTATCTACGGCGTGGCCTTTAGGACCCAGGCTGAGCTTGACGATTATCTGAGGATGATGGAGGAGGCCGCAAAGCGGGACCATCGCCGTATTGGCAAGGAGATGGACCTGTTCATGCTCAGGGACGAAGCGCCCGGGTTCCCTTTCTTCCTGCCGAAGGGCATGGAGCTGCGTAATGCACTGGTGGACTATTGGCATGAGATTCACCGCGCCGCTGGTTACGTGGAGATTAAGACCCCGCTGATCATGAGCCGCAGTCTGTGGGAGACCTCTGGCCACTGGGATCACTACAAGGACAACATGTACTCCACCAAGATTGACGATGAGGATTTCTGCATCAAGCCCATGAATTGCCCGGGCGGTGTGCTGGTGTACGGCTCCAAGCCCCACAGCTATCGTGAGCTGCCCATGCGGGTGGCGGAGCTTGGCCAGGTCCACCGTCATGAGATGCGCGGTGCCCTTAACGGCCTGTTCAGGGTGCGCACCTTCACCCAGGACGACGCTCATATCTTCATGACCCCCGACCAGATCACCGATGAGATTATGGGCGTGGTGGCCCTGATTGATCAGGTGTATTCCAAGTTCGGGTTTGAGTATTTCATCGAGCTGTCCACCCGCCCCGAGGATTCCATGGGCTCCGATGAGGATTGGGAGAATGCCACCAACGGATTGATCGGGGCTTTGAAGAAGCTGGGCTTGGACTACATTGTCAACGAGGGAGACGGCGCCTTCTACGGTCCTAAGATTGACTTCCATCTGCGGGACTGCCTGGGTCGTACCTGGCAGTGCGGTACTATCCAGCTAGACTTCCAGATGCCCCTTAACTTTGACCTGGAGTACGTGGACGCCGACGGCACCCGTAAGCGCCCCGTGATGATCCACCGCGTGTGCTTTGGCTCCATCGAGCGCTTTATCGGCATCCTGACCGAGCACTTCGCCGGCAAGTTCCCCACCTGGCTGGCTCCGGTGCAGGTCAAGGTGCTGCCCATCTCCGAGAAGTCCGAGGACTACGCCCGTGCCGCCTATGACGCCCTGTTTGCCGCTGGCGTGCGGGTGGAGATTGACGACAGGGCTGAGACTATCAAGTACCGCATTCGTGAGGCGCGTCAGATTGACCGGGTCCCCTATATGTTGATTGTGGGCGAACGGGACGTGGAGAACGGCACCGTTTCCATCCGCGACCGCGCCACCGATCAGACCGAGACCATGTCCCTTGAGGAGTTTGTGGCCAAGCTGACCAAGGAAATTGCTGAGCGTATCTAGCATCTGCGGCGGCGGAGGCTCGTGGCTTTGCGCCGTGAGGCTCTTGACTGCACTATGCGCTGACCGTATTTAGCGGTTGTTTGTATCCTGCGCCCGGGCGGCTCGTGCCCGGGCGTTTGCTTTTCTGTTGCTCAGGTTGACCACCGTGTCCTCCATGCCATAGGGGATATGGGTCAGCTGGCTGAGGTCTTCGGGCAGGTAATCAACCAGGCTCAGGCGGGCCGTGCGCTGCATGTGCTCAAGATCGGGCTCGGGCCCCGCCTGGGCAATCAGGGCATACACCGGCGCCCCCGCCGCGGAGAGTTTCAAGTCATACTCGGATCGGGGCAAGGGTCCTTCGACATGGGGCGTGGCGTGCAGATTCTCAGTGGCGCTGAGCACCCGATATCCGGCGCTGTCAAGCTCGTCGAGGGTATAGCGCCAGTAGGGCATGTTGTCCGTCCGCAGGTCAATAAGGCCCTCGGGGCCAAGCAGCCGCCGATACTCCAGCAGCCGGTCAAGGTGGGTCAGCCGCAGGTGGGCCCGCTTGCGCTTGGGGAATGGCGCGTTGAAGTTCAGGTAGATGCGGCATAGCTCCCTGGGGGCGAACATCTTCTCCAGGTCATCCGCGTTGCCAAGGACCACCACCAGGTTTTTCACCCCGGATTCCAGGGCGTTGCGTGCTGCGTTGAGCACGCAGATGTCGTTCACGTCCATGGCCACGAAGAGGCATTCCGGGTTCAGCCTGGCGGCCTCTATGGCGAAGCGTCCTTTCCCGCAACCTAGGTCAAGCCTGACTTCGGTGGCTTGGGGCATGAAGTCCGCCTTCCAGCGGCCCTTGTGGGACTGGGGGTCGGAGATGATGGCGTGGTCGTATTGGGCCAGCAGGTTTATGAGGTTTTCCGGTCTACGGGCGCGCATGGGGCTCCTTTGTGCGGGAGGGGGCGAGGGCGTTGGACGCTTCGTCATGAGCTATGCGAGCGTCTGCTGCCTGGTTGAGGGCTTGCTCAGAGGAACGCCGGGCATCGGCGAGGGTGACCACCACCATCATGGAGATGATGCAGGCGCCACCGATGAAGTCGAAGGCGCAAAACGTGGTGCCAAGGATGACCGCGGAGGCAACCACCGCGGCAATGGGTTCAAACACCAAGGTCAGGCTTCCAATCACCGGGCCGGCGTCTTTGAGGGCCTGCATGCTGAACAGGTATCCGAAGGCGGCGCCAATTATCACCGTCCCGATGAATGCGGCCCATGCGGCGCCGTCGAAGCTGACCTGGACAGACCAGGGCTGGGCCACAGGGGCGAGAATCATCCCGCCAATGAGCATGCCTACGGCGTTTACGCTTAAGGACCCATAACGCTCAAGGGCGTCAAGGGGGAGCACGTTGTGGAGGAATTGCAACACGCCGTCAAGGGCGCACCAGGCAAGCCCCACCAGACCGATGGCGATGGTGCTGGGGTCTCCTTTGGTGGCGATGCAGTACACTCCCGCCACCGCTAAGACGATGGCGGCCAGTTCGGATCTGCGGGGGCGTCGGTGCTCGTGGATACAACTGAAGACCATGATGTAGATTAGGCTCGTTTCGCAGAGCAGGGACTCGGTTGCGGCGCCAGCGGTGTGGATGGCCATGATGTAGGAAATCTGGTAAAGAGCCATTCCGAACAGGGCAAACAGTGTTACCGAAATCATGGCTTTACGGTCGCGGAGAAGCCCGAGCAGGTTGTTTTTGTCCGCAAGGACGGCGGCAATGGCAAAGATGATACCTGCTAAAGTCAGGCGCATGAAGCCTAGCCACGGGCTGCTGACTCCGTATCCGCTGGTCAGGAAGTTGACGCACACGCCGGAGAAGCCCCAGCAGCAGGCTCCGAATACCCCAAGGAAGACGCCCCTCAAAAACTTGCTCCTTGGAGCGGTGGATTGTGCGTGAGATGGTGTATTAGTATTCATGGCGCCCATTCTATCCTTTTGCTTGCCTTGGGGTGCCTGCGGCAATGCTCCTGAAAGGTATGTCCATGGTTGTATCATCCGAAACGAATGCTGGTTTTGGTGTTATTGGCCTTGACGCTGACCCTGATGCCGCCGGTCAGGCGCCCGGCTTTGACGCCGCCGGGTGCGCGGCTGGCTTCAGGAAGGCCACCCTTGAGGACCTTGACGCCATCGAGCGCATCTACAGCTCCATCCATGATCAGGAGGAGCGGGGTGAGGTCATCATCGGCTGGCAACGGGAGGTGTATCCAACCCGCACCACCGCTCGCGAGGCCATTCTTGCAGGCGAGATGTATGTGGAGCTTGCGGATCCGCAGGATCGGGCAGACCCGGCACAGCAGGCTAGCCTGTCTGGGCGGGGCGGCCTGCAAGAGCAAGGGTGCCCGGCGGTCCAGGACGCTTCGCCATGTGAATCACCTGTGGGGCGAGTGGTTGCGTCTGCTCGAATCAACCAGGTCCAGGTTCCGGAGTACGCCCTCGCCGCTTGGAAATTCGACGCGAGCCCTCAGGAAGTGCTGGTGCTACACACGTTGACGGTGGATCCCCACGCGGGAAAGCACGGGTATGGCACGCGGTTTGTGGCGTTTTACGAGCAGATGGCCAGGGAACTGGGCTGTCCGGAGTTGCGCATCGATACCAATGAGCGCAATGTGCGCGCTCGGGCGTTGTATGCCCGGCTGGGTTATGACGAAGTGTCCATTGTGCCGTGCGTGTTCAACGGAATTTCCGGTGTGCAGCTGGTGTGTATGGAAAAGCGGATTGATGATTAGGATGGTCAAAAAGCGCGCCGGCGGTGACGGATTCGGAAGGGCGCTGGCCAAAAAGGGCCTCGGAAGTGACGAGGTGTGGCCAAAAACCGCCCCGGCGGTGACGATCGCGGGGTGAATAATAGCCTCGACCGAGAATAACATCTCAGCGACCTGGGCTTTTGCCGGGCCCTTGGCGAAGCGCCCTTAGCCGCCGTCACTTCCGAAGGGGTTTTTGGCCAGCAGGGTCCCGGGATCGTCACCGCGGGCGGCCTTTTTGGCCACCCCCGCGGGGCAGCTCGTTTCGCCATTTGCAAAAGGCCAGGTCAGAAACAAGGCATATGTCTGGTTCTTTCACCGGGGGATTATTCACACCTTATCATGGAGGATCCATGAGGTAGTAAGGCGCTCGTTTTAGCTAAATAAGAGCATTTCTTTTGCAAATAACCGCTTTTTTCTTTTGTAGTCTAGAATTGTTGTTCAAATATATATATCATCCTACTAAAATTGAACAAAAAGGTTTAGAGATTGTTCATTTGAAATATCATCAATGAATATTTCTGAACACTTTTTGTTGCAAACCCAAAACGAGCCTGCATCGCGTCGTGTTTCTTGCGTCGCGCGTCATTCGGCTCCCAGACAAGAACTCAAGGAGACCTTTTGAACCAGCAGCGTACATCCGCTCTTACCAAGTCAGAATTTCTGGTGCTGCGCGCCTACGCTCGGGCCGCAGGTCTGCTGGCGCAGGCTATGGCCCAGGCCCAGGTACTCACCCAGCGCGACATCGCCGTAGACACGGGGCTGAGTCTTGGCACCGTATCTTCCGCCTGTAAGTCTTTGGCCGCATCCGGCCTGGTGCATGAGGGTCGCATCACGGATCAGGGCATCCAGGCCCTTGAACCCTACCGGGTCCACAATGCCATCATCATGGCGGCTGGCTTGTCTTCACGCTTCGCCCCGGTCAGTTATGAAAAGCCAAAAGGCCTGCTCAATGTCAGGGGAGAAGTCCTCATTGAGCGTCAGATCAACCAGCTTCATGAGGTGGGGATCACCGACATCGTAGTGGTGGTAGGTTACAAGAAGGAGTACTTTTTCTACCTGGAGGAGCAGTTTGGCGCGCGGATCGTGGTCAATTCGGAGTTTGCTTCCCGCAACAACAACTCCACGCTGATGCGGGTGGTGGAGGATCTGGGAAACACCTACATTTGCTCCTCCGACAACTATTTCACCGAGAACCCGTTTCAGACCTACATGTACAAGGCCGCCTACTCCGCCGAATACTCCCAGGGCCCCTCTAAGGAGTGGTGCTTGACCATCGGCGCTAAGGATCGCATTACGGCAGTGACCGTTGGTGGTCAGGACGCTTGGTACATGATTGGCCCTGCCTACTTTGACCAGGAGTTTTCTGCACGCTTCGCCAGTATTCTCAAAGCCGAGTACGACAACCCCCGCACCTTCGACATGCTGTGGGAGCAGCTCTACCTGGAGCATATCGACCAGCTGGACATGGAGATCTGCCGCTTTGCCCCCGGTGTTATCAACGAGTTTGACTCCATCGACGAGCTCAAGGAGTTTGACCCGCTGTTCCTGGAGAACCTGGATTCGGACATCTTTGACAACATCGTGGCGGTGCTCGGATGCGAGAAGTCCGACATCCATGACGTGTACCCCCTGAAGAAGGGTCTGACCAACCTGTCTTGCCACTTCCGCACCAAAGACGGGGAGTACGTGTACCGCCATCCCGGCGTGGGCACGGAGGAGATGATCAACCGTTCCGCGGAAGTGGAGGCCCAGCAGGTGGCCAAAAGCCTCGGCATCGACGACACCTTCATCTTCGAGAATCCCCAGCGGGGCTGGAAGATCAGCCGCTTCATCCCCAACGCCCGCCAGCTTGACCCCCACGATCCTGTCCAGCTGCGCCGCGCCATGGAGACCGCCCGCAGCCTCCATTCCCAGGACGCACGGGTCTCCCGCAGTTTCGACTTCTACCAGGAGGGCAAGTCCTACGAGGCCCTGCTGCGCAAGAACGGCCCCATTGACGTGCCTGGATACCAGGAGATGGCAACGGACGCCCAGACGGTGCGGGCCTTTGCCCAGCGAGACGGCTTTGCCACCTGCCTGACCCACAATGACTTCTTTGACCTGAACCTGCTCCTTGATGAGGAGGACAAACTCTACCTGATTGACTGGGAGTACGCCGGCATGTCGGACGCCGCTAGCGACTTTGGCACCTTTGTGGTCACCTGCCAATTGTCGGATGACGAAGCGTACCGAGCGCTTGAGTACTACTACGGTCGGACCCCCACCGACACCGAAGTCCGTCACAACTACGCATACGTGGGCCTTGCCGGCTGGTGCTGGTACGTGTGGGCGCTGCAGAAGGAGTCCTGTGGGGACTACGTGGGGGAGTGGCTCTACATTTACTACAACTATGCCAAGACCTATCTGGCCAAGGCGCTTGAACTGTATCGGAAGGCTGAAGGAGTCAAGTAGCGGGCCTATGCGGACAGCGAGTCCGTCCAAGTATCGGGGTCTACCAAGGCCAGCATGAAGGAGTTAAGTCATGAAGTACGGTATTCTCAGCGGTGTCCTGTGGGCCCTTGATACCACCATTCTTGCCATCGCTTTGGGGATGTCCCCCTATATTGGGACCGCCCAGGCCATCGCTTTTGCCGCCATTGCCAGCTCCGCGCTGCACGATTCGGCATGCGCGATCTGGCTGTTCATCTACATGGCTATCAAGGGAAGGCTGAAGGACACCTGGGCCGCGCTGAAGACTCGCAGCGGCAAAGTGGTGGTGCTTGGCGCTCTTTTGGGCGGACCCATTGGCATGAGCGGCTACGTCATTGCCATCAACGAGATTGGGCCTGCCTACACGGCCATCATCTCTGCCTTCTATCCCGCCTTTGGCACGCTGCTGGCGGTGCTCATTCTCAAGGAGAAGATTACTTGGAAGCGGCTGGTTGCCCTGGCGGTTGCCTTGTGCGGAATCGCCGCCATGAGCGTGTCCGCTGTCGGCTCTGAGGACCTGGTCAATCCGGTGGTTGGCGTGATTGCTGCCTTGCTGGCCGTGGTGGGCTGGGGTTCCGAGGCGGTGCTGTGCGCCTGGGGCATGCGGGATGACGCGGTGGACAACGAGACCGCCCTTCAGATCAGGGAGACCACCTCGGGCCTGGTGTATCTGCTCGTCGTCCTGCCCATATTCGGCGCCTGGGCGTTTACCGCGAGCGCCATTCCCTCCTGGGCAACGGGCGTGCTGGTGCTTTCCGCTCTGGCGGGTACCGCGTCCTACCTGTTCTACTACAAGGGTATCGCCGTTATTGGTGCCGCTCGGGGCATGGCGCTTAACATCTCCTATTCCGCGTGGGCGGTGGTGTTCGGGTTCGTGATTTTGGGAGCCGTCCCAGGTCCGGTGGAGATCATCTGCTGCCTGGTTATTCTGGGAGGAACCGTCCTGGCCGCCTGCGATTGGGAGGAGCTCTTTGGCCGCAAGAAGGCCTAGGGCCGCACCGGGCGTGGATGCCGCAAGAGGGCCTAGGGGCCGCGGCTTAGGGGCCGCGGTCTACATCGCGCATCGTCGCGCATCCTAATAGGCCAGCCGCCTGCGGGTTTTGCCTGCACCGGCTGGCTTTCTTATTCGGTCACTGGGCCTGTCATCTATCCTTTACAAAGATTAGCGTTGCATCAGGCGTATCTGTGGGGTACAAATTCAGCCATGCCATACATACAGCCATGCTAAATACTGTCTGCTGGCAGCCCGCCGCTTTTGGGAAGGAGAATCATGACTCCAGAAAGCCTTACCTATCAATGTCCCGCCTGTGGCGGACCGTTGCACTATGATGCGCAAACCGGTCAGCCCTCCTGCGAGTACTGCGGCAGCGCGTTTACGGTAGAGCAGGTCGAAGCGTTCTACGCGCAACAGCAGGCCAAGGCTGATGCTGAGGTCGCCGCAGCCGCCAAGGACGTCGCGGGTTCTGGTTCAAAGGCCGCCCCGAGCGCGGGCCCTGCTGCAGCCCCCGGCACCGCCGGCACCGCGGCGGCTCCCACCGCCGCCGCCCCTGGCACCGCCGCCGCTGCGTCCATGTCCCAGGATTCCTCCGTTGCCGCAGAGCACAGCACCGGTCAAGACGGAGTGCAGGCCTACCTGAACTCAAAGAAGCCCCTGTCGGAGGATGGCCCAGGCGCCACCTGCGTGGTGTGCTCCTCCTGCGGCGCCAATCTGATTGTCAGTCAGAATACGGCGGTCTCCCAGTGCCCCTATTGCGGCAACAACACCGTAGTGCCTGGCACCCTCGGGGACACCCTCATGCCTGACCTGGTCATTCCCTTTGCCACCACCAAACAGCAGGCAATTGATGCCCTGGCCAACCACTATAAGGGCAAGTTCCTGCTGCCAAAGGCGTTTAAGTCCGCCAACCACATCCAGGAGATCCAGGGCGTGTACGTGCCCTTCTGGCTCTTTGATGCTCAGGCGGAGGGCAGCGCGAATTACCACTGCGAGAATCACCGGTACTGGTCGGATTCGGAGTACGACTACGTGGAGACCACCACCTTCGAGTGCTTCCGTGCCGGTTCCACGGAGTTTTCCGGCATTCCCGCCGACGGTTCCAAGCGCATGCCCAATGACATGATGGATTCCATCGAGCCCTACGACTACTCCCAGTTCCGTCCCTTCTCCATGGCCTATCTGCCCGGATTCCTCACGGACCGCTATGACGAAGGCGTTACGGCCTGCGCGCCCCGTGCGGAGCAGCGGGCCATGTCCTCCCTTGAGGTGGACCTGAGGCAGACCGTGGTGGGTTATGACACGGTGGTGCCCTCCGGCATCAACGGCACCGTGAACTACGGCAGGATCTCCTATGCCCTGATGCCTGTGTGGATGCTTCACACCACCTGGAACGGCAAGGATTACCTCTTTGCCATGAACGGTCAGACCGGCAAGATGGTAGGAGACCTTCCCTGCGACTACAAGAAGATGCTGCTCACGGGCTTGGGCATCTTTCTTGGCGTGGCAGCCGTCTCCATACTCGCGTCCCTGTTCCTGTTCTAGCCTCAAGACCTGCAAGGAGGATTCTCATGATGCATACAGAGTCGCTCAAGTCGCGGGCCTTTGCGCCGTCGGTCCGCACCCTGCTGTTCACGATCCTGACCGCGGCCCTCATCGGGGTTGCTGGACTGGTACTTTCCATGACCTGCGCCTTTGGCAGTTTTTCATCCGTCGCGTATGCCGATGAAGCCACGGATCTGGTTGCCGGCGCCTTGGCTGACGCCACTGGCTCCGCGGGTTCGGATGCCGAAGCGTCCAATGTCGAAGCGTCCGACGCCGCGCAGCCCGTTTCAGCCTCGGCATCAGGACCCTTCGTCATGGACAATTACGGGCTGCTGAGCAGTGGGGAATATCAGGACTTGGAGAGCCGCTGCCAGAGCATGGCGGATTCTTACGGCGTGGGAGTCTACCTGCTGTTGGTCAGTGACATCGGTAGCCAGACGGCTCGGGACTTTGCGATTGATTATTACATTGCCAACAACTTAGGCGTGGGGGCGGACAGGAGCGGCATCCTCTTCCTGATTGCCGTCGATTCTCGGGATTACGTGACCGTCACCTATGGGCAGGGCGTTACCTGCTTCAGCGAGTATCAGATCGGGGAGATGGAGGACGCCATCGTGTCCTACCTTTCCGATAACCAGTTTGTCGCCGGATGCCAGGAATACGTGGGTCAGTGCGAGGCGGTGCTTGCTTCCTATAACCCGCAGACTGCGTCTTCTGGCAGCGGCAGCGTCTCTTCCCCGGCGTCCTCTTCGGGCAGTACCCAGGTGTCGTCCTCCCATGTGGACGAGGACACCACACAGACGATCCTCATCTGCCTGGGCATCGCTCTGGTGATAGCCGTTGGCGTGTGCTTTGCTCTGCGTGCTCAGCTCAAGTCTGTGGCGGTTGCCCGCAATGCCACTGCCTATGAGCTACGGGATCAGTTTAGGGTCACCGCTAGCAACGACGTGTTCACGGGCAGGTATGTGACCAAGACCCCCAAGCCCAAAAATGACGACGACTCCATTGGCGGGTCGGGCTTTGACGTCGGCGGGTTTGGAGGCTCTTCGGGCGGCAAGTTCTAATTCTTGCGCTCCAGGCCGGCTTTCATGCCCTTGGCGAACGCGTCTAGGGTTGCCGCCGCTGCAGGGACCACCACCGCTTTGGCGAAATCCGCGGCGTTTTTTGCTAGGGATCCTGCGGCTTGGGCTGCGTCTTTCATCTGGTTCGCGCCGGGGATTTCATCCAGGAACCCCGGCTGGCCAGAGCCGTCTTCTGTGGCTTTACCGGTGAAGTTGTCAAAGCCCTTTTTGGCCAGGGCTGCGCCACCGGCAATGGCAACCACGCCTGGACCAGGGAGAATGAGCATAGGCACACCCACTGCGGCGATGGCTCCACCTGCTGCCATCTGGGCGGCAGCGGCAGCCTTGTCCTTCAGGTCAATGGGGGAGTCCTGCGTTGGTTGAAGATTTCCAGGCTGGTGGCCGGATTGGTTGTCCGTCTTGGATGATGCGGCTCGCGTGTCTGTTGACGCTGCAGCCTGAGGTGCGGGGATTGCGTGGGCCACGGGCCTATCAAGCGCCCAGGCAGGGACAGCGGAAGATGACTGTCCCTGCGCGCTTTGGGCTTGACCACCGTTCTGCATAGCGGCGTTGGTTGGAAAGGAGATCGGTGCAGAATCGGGGTGGCAGGGAGTTGCTGATGCGGAGGTAGTGCTCTGGGGGTATCGGGGCTGAATGGGAATGTAGTCGGGATGCTTCTTGGTCATGTCTACCTCGTGGTTGTGTGGATGGCAGGATGATACCGTCTCATGATTGGTCGCGGATTTGGAATCACCATTCGACACGCAAGCGTGGGTGCGTCGTAACGCGGGGGTTCCCTAATCGCCGAAAAGGGTACACAACTTGCTCGGGAGCGGCAATGCGGGAGGCAAAGCGTCGGGCAATCCGGGGGGCAATGCGGGTCGCGGGGATACACAATGGGCCAATTGGGATGAGCCTTTTGACGGGTTTTAGGGCAATATAGGGGATGATAGAAAGAAGCGACCCGCGCCGCGTGGCCGAGCGACTCGCCGCCCCGCGCCGCGTGGCCGAGCGCGCCACGGCGCCCCGCGGGGGCAGGACGCTTCGTCATATGAAACCTAGGAGGCATCATGGACCAGATCAACTACTTCGACGTGAAGCTTGACCCCACCGCTCGGATCTCGCCTGCCGCGAGCGTGCTTGGCAGTGTGACCATCGGCGCGGACGTGACCGTGTTCGACGGTGCGCAGCTGCGCGGCGACGATTCCCCCATCCTGGTGGGGGCGGGCACCAACATCCAGGAGAATTGCGTCTTCCACGTAAGCCCCGAAAACCCGCTTCAGGTGGGGGAGCGGGTCACCATTGGCCATGGCGCCATCCTGCACTCCTGCATCATCGAGGACGACGTGCTCATCGGTATGGGTAGCGTGGTTATGGACGGCGCCCGAATCGGCCGCGGCGCCATGGTGGCAGCGGGGGCCTTGGTTCTTGGCGGCATGGAGGTCCCTCCGGGGACGGTGGCCATGGGCTCTCCTGCTAAGGTGCGCCGGGAGCTTTCCGAGGAGGAGTATCAGCACATGATCGTGGACGCCGCCGAGGAATACATCCAGGTGGGCAAGTCAATGGAGCAGGCGGGGCTGCTTGTCAGTGGCCAGCGAGCGATTGAGGACCCTTCGACACTTCCTCGGGTGACAACCCCCGAGAATGCTTCCTGGCGAAGCGCCCAGACCCGCAACTAGCAACGGGAGGATTGCCCGAAAGGAGTGTTGCCCGAAGGGAGTGTTGCTCGAGGGGGGGGATTTCCCGAAGGGCGTGTTGCCCGAAACGGGTGGCTCTCGGAATCAAGACGGGCAACTATGGGCAAACTGTGCTTATCGGGGGCAAGATTCTTGTATAGAATGTGTTGCATCTGTGTTCATCCTGCAGGGTCAGTACGGTGCGGTTGCTGCCTTGCCGGTTGAGGGCGGATTCCATTGGGTGCCTTGCGCCTGCCTGTAGGGAGTGCGCGGTGGGGCACGGGTGTGGGGCGGGTTCGTCCCATGGGATAAGGTTCTAGAAAGGAAAGGTATGGAAAAGCTATTCAAGCTTAAGGAGAACGGCACCTCGGTGAAGACCGAGATTATCGCCGGCCTTACCACGTTCATGACGATGGCCTACATCATCGCCCTGAACCCCAACCTGCTCACGGGTTGGCGTGCTGGCGGCGACGATCTGTGGAACGCCGTGTTCCTGGCAACATGTCTCGCATCGGGCATCGCCATGATTTGCATGGCCTTCTTGGCCAACAAGCCCTTCTGCCTGGCTCCGGGCATGGGTCTCAACAGCTTCCTGGCAATCGTGGTTGCCCAGATTGTTACGATTACCGGTGCGAGTTATGTTGCGTCGTACCAGGCTGCTATGGTTATCGTGCTGGCCGAAGGTATCGTGTTCCTGATTCTTACGGTGCTCAATATCCGCGAGAAAATTGTGGACGCCATTCCTTATGGCGTGCGCATGGGCATTGCTCCTGCCATCGGCTTGATGCTGCTCAATATTGGTATTGGTTCCAATGCCGGTGTGTACGGCGCCGAGGGTGGCCCCTTCTATGTGATGAGGGACTTCTTTGGCTCTCTGACCGCGGGTTATGCGTCCACCACCATGGCCGATGCCTATCCTGGCATGGTTCTGACCGTGGTCACCATGTTCATCGGTCTGTTCACTATTATCATCCTGGCCCATCATAAGGTGAAGGCTGCTGTCATCCTGGGCATGCTGGTCGCATCCGTGGTGTACTGGGCGGGCGAGTACCTGTTCCTGGGTCTGGACCCCTTCGCCACGCTGGCTACTGCATCCTGGGTTCCCGCCTTCTCCGACATGGTTAACCTGACTCTGTTCAAGTTCAACTTCGCCGGATTCCTGGAGCTGGGCTGGTTTACCGCCATTACTCTGATTATTACCTTCTGCATGATTGACATGTTTGACACCATCGGTACCCTGGTGGGCACCGCTTCCCGCGCTGGCATGCTTGACGAGGAAGGCAAGATGCCCGGCATGAAGCAGGCCCTGCTTTCTGACTCCTTGGGTACTCTGGTTGGCTCTTGCACCGGTACCTCCACCGTCACCACCTTCGTGGAGTCCGCGTCCGGCGTTGAGGCTGGTGGACGCACTGGTCTGACTGCTCTGACCTGCGGCATCGTGTTCCTGCTCTGCATGTTCATTGCCCCGCTGGCCGCTGTTATTCCTGCCGCTGCCACCTCTGCGGCTCTGATCTACGTGGGCGTGCTGATGCTCTCCGGTCTGCGCAACATTGACTTTGACGCCTTTGACCAGATTGTTCCCGTTGCCCTGATGCTCATTGCCATGCCCATCTCCGGCTCCATCGGACATGCCATTGGCCTGGGCCTGATCTCCTTTACCATCATCAACCTTGCCACTGGCAAGTTTGAGAAGCGCTACATCCTGACCTACGTGCTGGCGGCCATCTTCTTGGTGAAGTTCTTCCTGGTGGCATAAGGGTTTTAGGGAAGCATCGCGCTTTGGTTGGGCGTGAGTTTCGTTTACGACTCGAGCCGCCCGGCTCGCGAAGGCTGTTCGGTTGCGCAACTGCCCGGCTCGCGAACTTGCCCATCTAGCGAAGGCTGCCTTTATGACTCGAGCCGTCAAAACCGCACTACGTAAGGCCGCACCGGATTGCCGGCGCGGCCTTTCTGATTTTCCTTGGCCACTCCTTCGTGGACGTTTTGCACGATTGGGAGTCATTTGGTGGGCCTCGTGGACGTTTTGAACGATTGGGCGGCGTTTTCTGTCTCCCAATCATTTCTTTCGTCCGTTTTGATCTCCCAATCGTCGAAAACGTCCATCCAGGGCCCGAATCTGCACTCCCAATCGTCGATTTCGTCCACGGCGACCCTGTTTGGTCTCCCAATCGTCCAAAACGTCCATGGCCCGGATCGAGCGTCGATTGCTGAGGTCATCGCGGACGCCTCTTGACAGCGAGTGGCCACAACTGGCGAAGCGTGCTGCCTTTGGGCGTAAGCCGCCAAGGACAGTATTTTGGCGCCACGCCCGTCAGGAGAACGCTCTTGACGGAACGTCAGCAAAAGGCAACACTCTTCGATGCTGGCGACGTTGGTCGGAATGCCTACCAGCAACAACCACGCACCAGGAGGTAAGCCATGTACGGAGCGATTATCGGCGACATCGTCGGCTCAAAATATGAAGGCCGGCCTATCAAGACCAAGGACTTCCCCTTCATCTCCCGAGGCTGCACCTTCACCGACGACACCGTTTTGACCATAGCAGTAGCTCGAGCGCTGCTCAAGGCGGGTCTGGACGATTTCGACGGCCAAAACACCGAATACTTCAAGGCTGTCCTTGTTCAGGAGATGCAGCAGCTCGGCAGACGGTTTTTCAATGCGGGATACGGCGGGAGTTTCATCCAATGGCTGCTCACCCCCAACCCCCAACCGTATTTCAGCTTCGGGAACGGTTCAGCCATGCGGGTCTCCCCTTGTGGGCTGATCGCTCGGAGCATGAACGAGGCCCTGGCCCTTGCCCAGGCATCTGCCGAAGTGACCCACGACCATCCCGAGGGGATCCGCGGCGCTCAGGCCGTGGCCGCCTGCGTCTATCTTGCCAAAACTGGCAGCACCAAAGAGGAGATTCGCCAATACGTGGAGGCCTGTTTTTACCGGCCGCTGCCGATGGTGGAGGAGATTCGTCCCGCCTATACGTTTGACGTGACCTGCCAGGGGTCCGTCCCCGAGGCCATTGCCTGCTTCCTGGAGTCTACCGACTACCCTGACGCCCTACGCAACGCCGTGTCCCTTGGCGGGGATTCGGACACCCAGGCTGCCATTGCAGGGTCTATCGCCTGGTCATACTATCGTTTGGGCGCCGGCGCCAAGCATTCACAGCCTGCGGCACCGCAGGCCACGTGGTGTCAGAAACTAGTGGACGACTACCGAATTGACCAGATGCTTCCCGAAGACTTTGTCTGGACCATCCATGAGTTTGAGCGGACCTGGATGGCAAGATAGCCAACCGGGCCTGAACGATGCCGATTGAATGAAATGTGGCAACGGCGGTCGCTTTGGCAGGATAACCATTGCGGAAAAGGGCGCTTCGCCGCGATGAATCACCTCGTGGGGATGAGGGTCACGTGGCCCTTGGTAGGGGCAATCCGTTCGAAATCGGGCACGAGCCTGCTGTAGCCGCGAATAACGAACCCCACAAGGCAAGCGGTAAGCACGCTTCCCTCCCTCACGCCATACAGACCGCCCATGGACACTAAGGAGATGATGGCGCCGAGAGCGATGTTGCTCACGTCAAACCCCACCTTAACCTTGCCAAACTCCCATCCACAGACGTGGCTGATGGCTTGCACGATGCCGTCGCCAGGCAGCATGATAAGGGCCGTGTTTTTCTGCATCCACACGCCAAGCGCGATAAACAGGCAGCTGACCAAGCTGAATGCCAGCCGGGCAGAGTATGCGGGCATAGGA